>JBBAVM010000097.1:0-12173 GCA_040397685.1 Pirellulales bacterium | reverse complement strand
TACACGGTTTTACGCTGGTGGAGCTGCTCGTCGTGATCGCGATCATCGGCGTGCTCGTGGGCTTGCTGCTTCCGGCCGTCCAAGCGGCACGCGAGTCATCGCGGCGGTCTTCCTGCACCAACAACGCCAAGCAGCTCGCGCTCGGAATCCATGGCCACGCCGACGCCAAGGGGTCGCTTCCGAAGGGAGGCACAATGCACTCCTCGGGCAACGGGGCCTGGTCGTTCATCGTGATGACGATGCCCTACATGGAAATGCGGGAACTGGCCGACGGGGTGATGGCGTCGAATCCCTCCCCGGTCGGCATGCCGGCCGCCAATATCGCCGTGGCCGAGACGCGGGTGGCCGCGCTCACGTGCCCATCGTGCCGGGTGGATCACCTGGCTCCGGCGGCGTGGCTGAAAACGGCAAACGGCTGGGGCAATCTCCGGTCGAGCAAGACGAACTATCTGGGCAACGGCGGGCCGATCTCCTCGTGGGGCGGCGACGGCGACGTGGGGCAGGGGGCGCTCGGGAAAGCCAAAAGTGGCAAAACAGGGCTCCGGCTGCGGGACATCACCGACGGCCTTTCCAAGACATTCCTCATCGGGGAAGGAGGAGGGAGGGCGCTCAACCCCGCCAACGACGCGATCATGCCCGGCACCTGGGTCGCCGACTACAACATCGTGAACGCCGCGTGGGGACTCCAGCGGACGACCAAAGACAAGATCAATTCCGGCGAACTGCTGGCGTTCGGCAGCGCGCATCCGGGCGGCGCCCATTTCGCGATGTGCGATGGGGCGGTGCGGTTCGTGTCTGAATTCATCGAACACAACCCGGGCAATCTGATCTGGGCGGTTGATGCAACGATCCCATCGCAGGTCACGGGAGTACTCGGCCAGATGCGCGTGAGTTCCCTTGGTGTTTTTCAGAAGCTCTCGTCTCGTGCCGACGGCAATGCGATCCCCAATGATTCGTTCTGACGCTTGGCGAGCCTGGACGCGACGGTGGGCCATGGTCGCTGCGATCTCGTGTGGCGTCATGGGAGCGAGCAGCGGCTGCGGCCGGTCCACCGGGGCGACGGTCTCCGGCCGCGTCACGATCGACGGCAGGCCGGCCCCGCCGGGGATCCGGATCGATTTTCAGCCCCAGGTGCCGGGCAGTTCATCTTCAACCGGCTATACCGACGCCGAAGGTCGGTACGTGATGCGGTTCAATGTGAACATGCTCGGCGTGATGCCGGGCGAGAGCGTCGTGCGGCTCTCGATCCCCCAGGATTTCGCGAGCGGCGGTGCCCCACAGGTTCCGGAGCCGCTGCGGGGCATTCGGCTGCCGGATTCCGTCGGCCGAGAGACCGCGCTCCGCAAGATCGTGAAGCCCGGCCACAACGAGATCGACATCGCGGTCGAGACGGAAGCGGCCCGGCGCTGAGCCGCCCGCTGCCATGCGGTTTTCCTGCCGGCAAAACCCCGACACCGTCAGGCGAGGATCTGCTTGACGACGTGGCCGTGGACGTCGGTGAGGCGGAAGTCGCGGCCCTGGAAGCGGTAGGTAAGCTTCCTGTGGTCGAAGCCGAGCAGGTGGAGAATCGTGGCCTGCAGATCGTGGATGTGCACCATGTCGCTGGCAACCTTGAAGCCGAGGTCGTCGCTCGCCCCGTGCACGTGGCCCGGCTTCACGCCGCCGCCGGCCATCCAGATGGAGTAGCAGTCGGGATAGTGGTCGCGGCCGAGGATGCTGCCGGCAGCCGTGCGGCCCTCGCGGAAGGGGGTGCGGCCGAATTCACCGGTGCAAAGCACGAGTGTGTCTTCGAGGAGGCCGCGAGCCTGGAGATCCTCGATCAGGGCCGCCGCGGGCTTGTCGAACGAGGCCGCTTTTCTCGTGAGGCCGTCGCGGATGTCCTCGTTGGGATTGGTGCCGTGGAAATCCCAGCCCCAGTCGAAGAGGTGGACGAACCGCACGCCCTGCTCGACGAGCCTCCGCGCCAGGAGGCAGTTGTTGGCGAGGCTCGCCTGCCCGGGCTTCGCGCCGTAGGCCTCGAGCACGCCCTGCGGCTCCTTCGAGATATCCATGACGTCGGGCACGCTGGCCTGCATGCGGAAGGCGAGCTCGTATTGGGCGATCCGCGTGACCGTCTCGGGATTGCCCAGCTCGCGAGCCTGGAGTTCGTTCAAATCCTTGAGGGCATCGAGCGACTTGCGGCGCATCGCCCGGTTCATGCCTGGCGGATCCGAGACAGAGAGCACCGGATCGCCCTTCGAGCGGCACTGCACCCCCTGGTAGACGCTCGGCAGGAAGCCGGATCCGAAGCTGCCGGTGCCGCCGTTGGGCTGCACGCCCGAGGAGATCAGGGTCACGAAGCCGGGGAGGTTGGCATTCTCGGTACCCAGGCCGTAGGTCACCCAGCTGCCGAGGCTCGGGCGGCCGGCCCGCGGCGAGCCGGTGTAGACCATGAGTTCGGCCGGCGCGTGATTGAACTGATCGGTGAACATGCTCCGCACGAGGCAGAGCTTGTCGGCCACGCGATGCAGATTCGGGATCGCGTCGGAGAGTTCGATGCCACTCTGGCCGCACCTCACCCATTTCCGCGGCGTGCCGAGCAGCTTGGGGGTGCCGGAGGTGAAGGCGAACTTCTTGCCCGCGATCGCCTCGGCCGGGCACTCCTCCCCGTCGCGTTTGACGAGCTCCGGCTTCGGGTCGTAGAGATCGAGGTGCGGGGGCGAGCCGGTGAGATGAATCACGATCATCCGCTTCGCCCGGGCGGGCAGCGGCGCGGGCTTCGCCGCCATCGGATCCGCGGCGAGCGCAGGCTGCGGGGCGGCGGCCGTGGCCGCGAGCAATTCCTGCATGGCGATGGCGCCGATGCCGCCGGCCATCGAGCCGAGCAGGTGCCGCCGCGTGGCGAGCAGTTTGGCTTCCAGGATCGGATCCATGGCGGGGCTCCTTACGGGCACATGAAGGCTTCGTCGAGATTCAGGATCACGTTGGCCACGACCGTCCACGAAGCCAGGTCTGCCGTGTCGGCCGGGAAGCCGGCGGGGGGCGGCCCCAGCGGGTCGGTCGCCATCTTGGCGGCCTCGTCGGGGGCGGCGGCGTATTCGGACCTCGCTTCGTCGTGGAGCCGCACGAGCCGGTCGAGTTCTGCCGACGTGGGGTGTCGGGCGAGCACGAGGCGGAAGCCGCAGGACGCGCGGTCGGGGGCGGTCGAGCCGCCCTCGGTGATCATCCGCCGTGCCAGCGCCTGGGCGGCTTCCACGTAGGCGGGGTCGTTCATCGTCACGAGCGCCTGGAGCGGCGTGTTCGTCCGCGGCCGCCGGATCGTGCAGACCTCGCGGGAAGGCGCGTCGAAGGTCGCCATCGACGGATAGGGATTGCTCCGCCGCCAGGTGGTGTAGAGGGCGCGGCGGTAGCGGTCTTCGCCGGTGCTCGTCTGCCAGTCGATGCCGCCGCCGAAGGCCGCCTTGAGGTCGAGGTTGGGCTGCGGCGGCTTCACGCTCGGGCCGCCCTTCTTCCTCGAGAGCAGGCCGGCCGCCGCGAGCGCCTGGTCGCGGATCACCTCCGCCGGCAGGCGGACCCGCGGCCCGCAGGCCACGAGCCGGTTTTCCGGGTCGCGGGCCACGAGATCGGGTGGGCATTTGGAGGTCTGCCGATAGGCGGCGCTCGTCACGATCAGCCGCTGGATGGCCTTGAGATCCCAGTCGCGGGCCACGAGTTCCGTGGCGAGCCAGTCGAGCAGTTCCGGATGGCTGGGCAAGTCACCCTGGCTGCCGAATTCCTCGCTCGTAGACACCAGGCCGATCCCGAAGAGCCGCTCCCAGATCCGATTGACGACCACGCGGGCGGTGAGCGGATTGGCCGGATCGACGATCCATTTGGCCAGCGCGAGGCGGTCCATCCGCTGCCCTTCGGCCACCGGCGGCGGATTGAAGGCGGCCGGCACGCCTTCCTGCACCTCGTCGCCCAGGTTTTGCCAGTTGCCGCGGAGCTGGATCTTCGTGACCCGTCGCTTGTCGCCCTGGAGCTCTTCGAGCACCGGAACGGTCGAAGGCTTGATGGCTGCGAGCCTGGCGTCGAGGTCTGCCTTGCGGGTGCGGGCGTCGGCCGTCTGCGGGGCGATCGTGCGGCGGAAGGAGTCGGTGAGCCGGCCCTGCTCGGCGGCGGTCCGATCGGCCGCCCGCTTGGTGACGATTCCGGCGACGTCGGCGGGAAGGGGCGCCCATTCCGCCACGCGGGAGTCGGCCGAGGTCGAGACGCGGACGATGCCGACGGTGTGCCGCTCGTGCTTGGAACGCTGCCGCAGCGAGATCACCAGGCGCATGTCGGCAGGCACGTCGATCGGCTGTACGGCCACGAGCGTGATCACGCTCGGAGTCGCTCCCTTGACCATCCAGCCCGACTCCCTCTCCGCCGCCGAGGCTTTCTCGTCGGTGGCCGCCGCAGCGGGCCTGAGCACGTTCATCGCCGGGTGGCCCTTCTCCTCGCGGTTGGCGAACGCCAGCGAGAATCGGATCGGGTGGGCGTCCGCCGCCTCGATCTCGACCGACGAATCGGGAGCCGCATCGAGCGTTTTCCGGAAGACCGGCTGCCGCGCCTCATCGAGGAGGACGACCCGGGCACCGGCCAGCCGCGAACCATTCCCGCCGTCGGTGCGATTCCAGATCGTGATCGTGTCCACCGGCGTTGGCGAGCCGAGATCGACTTCCCACCAGGGATCGGCCTCCGTCTCCGTATGCGTCACCGAGCTTGAAGTCTGGAAGTTGCCGTCGGTGACGCCGTCGACGGCCCGGGTGGCGACGCCGCCGTAGCCGGTCGATTTCTGCGAGGCGGGCTTGCGATGGGCCAGGTTTTTGCCAGCGGAATAGACCTCCACCTCGGCCAGCGACAGAATGCGGTCGCGGCCCGGCAGCTCGACCCGGACGAATCGACCGACCGGCTTGGCCGTCTGCACCGGCTCGAGCCTGGCGGTGACGCCCGTGATGACGAATTCGCCCTCGGGGCCATGGCCCGACCCGCCGCCCGGAAGCGACGCCGAGCCAGGAAACTCGAGCCGCACCGCGGTGAGCGGCCCGGCGGATAGGTCGGCCACGATCTCCGCGTTTGACCGCGGATCGACGGCGGAGAGCGGCTTCACGGCCCGCCAGGCGATGTCGCGGGGGAACGCTTCGTCCCAGGCATCGCGGGCCGCGAGGATCTCGGGCGTATCGGTGGCGAGCACGGCCTCCGCGGCTGACAGCCCGGCCGCTAGCCGCTCCCGCTCCGCCTCCTGCTCGCGCGTGTAGAAAGAAACCAGAGGCGATTCGTCGCCGCGGTCGGCGTCGGCGGTGTTGTTGAGGATGGCGTAGAGTTGGAAGTATTCCTTCTGCGAGAGCGGGTCGTATTTGTGGTCGTGGCACTGGGCGCAGGCCATGGTCGTGCCCATCCAGGTGCTCAGGGTCGTGTTGACGCGGTCGATCACCGCGACCGTGCGAAACTCCTCGTCGATCGTGCCACCCTCGTTGTTGGTGAGGGTGTTGCGATGAAAGGCCGTGGCGATCCTGTCGTCGAGCGTGGCTCCCGGCAGCAGGTCGCCGGCAAGCTGCTTGAGCGTGAATTCGTCGAAGGGCATGTTGGCGTCGAACGCCCGCACCACCCAATCCCGCCAGCCCCAGATCGTGCGCGAGGGATCGTCGGCGTAGCCGGCGCTGTCGGCATAGCGGGCGAGGTCGAGCCACTGCCGCGCCTGGTGCTCGCCGTAGCCATCGTGGGCGAGGAGCCGATCGACGAGCCGCTCGACGGCGTCGGGAGCGGGATCGGCCGCGAAGGCATCGACCTCCTCCGGCGAAAGCGGCAGGCCGGTGAGATCGAGCGCGAGCCGGCGGGCGAGCGTGGTTTTGTCGGCCTCGGGCTGGGGGCCCAGCCCCTCGGCCTCGAGGCGGGAAAGGATGAATCGGTCGATCGGGTTGCGGGGCCACGCCGCATTCCTCACGGCGGGCACCGCCGGCCGCACGGGTGCGACGTACGCCCAGTGGGGCTCGTAGGTGGCGCCTGCGGCGATCCACCGCGTAAGCAGATCCACCTGCTTTTCCGAGAGGGGCTGGCCGGCCTCGGGCGGCGGCATCACGAGGTCGGGATCGGTGGAGGTGATCCGGGCGATGATCTCGCTCTCATCGGGCTTGCCGGGAACGATCGCCGCATGGCCGCCGAGATCGGCGGTGGCTCCTTCGAACGTGTCGAGTCGGAGGCCCTCATCGCCGCCGCCGGCCCGGCCTTCGGGATCGGGGCCATGGCAGCGCACGCAGCGGTTGGAAAGGATGCCCTTGATGTCGCGGGTGAACGAGGGCGGGACGGGCGTTGCCGCCGTGACGACGTCCGCCAGCCATGCAAGCGACATGCAGACGACGATGATTCTCGAGCAACACATGCGACATGTTCCTGCCGGGGGGTTACCCGCGTCGCCGACCGAGGCTCGGGGGCCTGGGTCGCGGACCGTCATGGTCGATCGGCGGGATGGCAGGCCGGTTGCAAACAGCCTGCCTGTTCTCATCGTAGCACCGTCGTGGTATCGGTCAGAACAGCCGCCGGGGGCCAACGCCTGTCCTCTTGGACAGGTCTGAGCCGGTAAATCCCTCGAGGCCCGGAGCGAAGGCTAGGATCAAGGGTGTGGCGGAACACGGCGGAAGGAATCGTGCCTGCATGGTGGCCTCGAGGCGGCAGAACGCGTGGCTCGCCGCGCTCGTGATCGCGCTCGCGGCGGGAGCCAGGGCCGACGACGGCGGGCCGGCCGCAGGCATCTCGCCCATCGCCACGCTCCGCGCGCCGGCGGCGGGCCCGGGGCCGAAAAATGTCGCCGTCCGCGGCCGGCTGACGTGGGTGGCCCGCGGACGCAGCGGCAATGAATACGCCGCGGTGCAAGACGACACCGCCGGCATCTGGCTCGACGTGCAGCGGGCCAAGGATTCGGGCACATGGCAAGGCGAAGACGCCTGGCAGGGCGTGGAGCCGGGCATGCTCGTGGAGGTGGAGGGGGTGCGCGACCGCGACGACCAGACGTTCGCCCCCCAGATCGTGCCGCGCGCGATCAAGCCGCTCGCCCCGCCGACCGACCTCGAGCTACCGGCCGCCCTCCCCACCACGGCAGACCGGCTCTTCAGCGGGCTCGACGACTCGCAGCGGATCACGATCGAGGGGGTGGTGCAGGGGCTTACCGAGCAGCGGGGCCGCTGGCTCATCACGCTCGAAGCGGGCGGACGCCGCATTCGCGTGAGGGCCCCGAAGGACGCTGATTCCCCGACGCCCTCGCTCATGGTCGATGCGACGCTCCAGGTCACCGGCGTCGCCACGACGAGCTACACGACGCGCGGGCAGTTCGTCCTGCCGACGATCATGGTGCCCCGGTCGTGCGACATGCGCGTGGTGAGCCCGGCCCCGACGGCCGCCTTCGACGCGCCCGAGATCCCGCTCGAGCGGCTGGGGCGGCTGATTCCGGGAGTGGACGTGCGGCATCGGATCCGCACCCGGGGCACCGTCAGCTACGCGTCCGACACGGGGCTCTTCTACCTCCAGTCGCGGGCGCTTGGCGTTCGCGTCGAGGCGTCGGAGACGGCCGACGTGCGGCCTGGCGACATGGTGGAGGTGTCGGGGTTTCTCGATCGCGAGCGGGTGTTGGCGGGCTTGTCGCAGGCCGCGGGCATCGTGAACGCGGTCGTCAAGGTGGTGGGGCGGTCGAGC
Organism: Pirellulales bacterium; assembly: GCA_040397685.1. Taxonomy (GTDB): domain Bacteria; phylum Planctomycetota; class Planctomycetia; order Pirellulales; family UBA1268; genus RGVT01. The sequence continues at coordinate 4,487 of JBBAVM010000097.1, read as the reverse complement.
CGACCGACCGCTACCGTCATCCAGCCCGACCGGATCGTCGAGATCAATCGGGCCGCCCAGCGCAACGGCCGCCTGGCCGAGCCCGGCGACTACGACGGCTGCCTCATCGAATGCCGTGCCCGCGTGGGCGACCTGCGGGCCGACGCCGACGGCATCATCCCGCTCATCGCCGGCAGCACCGCGCTCACGGCGACGCTTTCGGAAGACGTCCGCGGCGATGTCGCGGCCCTCGAGCCGGGCTGCGAGCTCGTGGTGCGCGGCATCGTGCAGTTCGAGCTCGAGCCGCCCGTCGCCGGCACCCTGCCGCGCTTGGGGCGGATGACGCTCCTCGTGCCCTCTGCTGCCGATATCACCGTCGTGCGCCGGCCATCGTGGTGGACGCCGCGTCGCCTGCTCGCGGTGCTCGGGATGCTCGCGGTCGCCTTCGCCGTCGCGCTTGGCTGGGTCGGGCTCTTGCGTCGCGAAGTCGCGGTGCAGTCGCGCCGCCTGGCGGCGGAGATCACGGAGCGGCAGCGGGCGGAGATCGAGTTCGAGGCGGCCCTCGAGGAACGCAGCCGGCTGGCCGCCAACCTGCACGATACGGTGCTCCAGACGGTCACCGGCATCGGCTACCAGCTCAAGTCGGTGCAGCAGGCCGCGGAGCAGCCGGCCGCGGCCGATCCCGAAAGCCTGATCACGGCGCAACGCATGGTCGAGCACGCCGTGGATCAGCTGCGTGGCAAGGTGTGGTCGATGCGGATGATGCCGCGCGAGGGCCAGACGTTTGCGGCAGCGCTCGAAGCCCTCGCAGCGCGGCTCCAGGTGGGGCAGACCCCGCGGATTGTCGTCCACGTGGCGGGCGTCGAGCGCGAGATGCCCGACATCGTGTCGGGAAACCTGCTCCTGCTCGCCGAGGAGGCGATTCACAACGCGCTCAGGCACGCCCGCGCGACCACGATCGACGTCATGGCCCTCTACGACGATGACAGCGTCGGCGTCGTGATCCATGACGACGGCGGTGGGTTTCACGTTGCGACCGACGGCAACGAGCCGCCGGGCCACTTCGGCCTCGCCGGGATGCGCGAGAGGATGCGCAGGCTGCGTGGACAGGTCGCCATCGAGAGCATCCCCGGCGAAGGCACGACCGTCACGGCGACGGTGCCGGCGGAGCGGTCGGGTGCGGCCCTGTCCGCACGACCAGTGTCGCCCGACGGGCTCGACGCGTAGGGTGTGCAGCATCATGACAGCCGGCGTCGTAACGATCCGTGTGATGCTCGTGGATGACCATCCGGTGTTTCGCACCGGCCTCGTGAGTCTGTTGCGCACTGCGTCCGACATGGTCGTGGTCGGTCAGGCTGGATCGGGAGCAGCCGCCTTGCGCATGTGGCAGCACTGCCGGCCCGATGTCTGCCTTCTCGATCTCTACATGCCGGAGCTCGACGGCCTCGAGACGCTCAAGCTCCTGCGGAAGGCGGAGCCCGCATCGCTCGTGCTGTTTCTCACGTCGTCGGAAGCCGCGGCCGACGCCGACCGTGCGCTCGCGGCAGGGGCCTGCGGGTATGTGGCGAAGAACGTGGAGCACGACGCCCTCCTGGATGCCATCCGCCGTGTGCACGGCGGTGCCCGCGGGATCCGCTGCGGCGTGTCGCACGCCGCAGCCCCGCGGCAGCCTGCCAGCTTGGGCGGCCCGCTCTCGCCGCGCGAACTCGAAGTCCTGCACCTCCTGCGCGACGGCCTGACCACCACCGACATCGCCACGTCGCTCGGCATCACGCATCGCACGGTGAAGTTTCACATCGCCGCGATCCTGGAAAAGCTCGGCGCCGCCGACCGCATGGGAGCCATCGTCAAGGCCTTCGATCTGGGGCTGCTCCAACCCACCGGCCGCTGATCCGCTCCACGCCCCGACCGGCCCATACGGTATGCTTCGGTTTGTCGCGGCGATCAGCATTCCCTCCTCGAGTCAGGGAGCAAGATCGGATGCGGTCGTGGAGTGCGTCCCTCTGGAGGCTGGGTCATGATTCGTGGCGTGAAATTTCTTTTTGACGAGCGGGGCGAGAGAACTGCCGTGATGATAGATCTGCGGCAGGGACGTGGCCTGTGGGAAGACATCCTCGATGTTGCCACGGCGAAATCACGAGAGCGCGAACCGGCTGAAAGCTGGGCGACGGTTCGGGCCCGACTCGAAAAGGCCGGCCGCCTCAAGAAGGGGCGACGCCGTGCCTGAGGTACGGATCGTACGGTCGGCTACGAAAGAACTCGAGTCGCTGCCTGCGAACATCATCGAACGCGTTGCAGCGAAGATCGATTCACTTGCGGAGCAGCCACGCCCCGCCGGTTGCAAAAAGCTGCGTGGCGCTGATGCCTTGTGGCGCGTGCGGGTCGGTGACTACCGGATCATCTACGCGATCGACGCCACATCCGCTATCGTCGAGATTCAAGTCATTCGTCACCGCAAGGATGCGTACGGCTCCGGGTGAAGGGGCGTCGCCGCCGACCGCATGGGAGCCATCGTCAAGGCCTTCGATCTGGGGCTCCTCCAGCCCACCGGCCGCTGACTGCCATCGCCACGGCCGCGCCCCCCCCGCATGGGATGGTCGTCGACGCTGGGACGGTTTTGGTCCCGGAAAACGAGTTGAAAAGTGGACGCGCCCTGTCCGCGCGGCCAGTTGTGGGGACTGGAACCGCGACCTACTTTTTGCTGAAGGGGTTGGGCCCAGGAGTCCTCGACCCCGAGATCTTGCGAAATGAGGAGGGCGTCGATGCGAACGCTGATGCGACGAAACCTGCGGTCGATAGGCTTCGTACTTGCAGGAACGTTTTCGAGCCTCCTGTGTCCATCCACAGCGTTCAGCCAAAGCGGAACCTGGCTCAACACGGGCACGACCAGCGCACTCTGGTCGGAGACCACGAATTGGGTTGGCGGCGTGGTGCCAGGTGTGACAAGCGGTACGACGGTCACGGGCACGGCGTGGCTGGCGGCGACGTCGAGCGGCACCTACGGCACGACGACCAATCCGATCCTCATCGATGCCGGCCGCACGCTCAACGTGCTCCGCACGGACACGAACGCAGGCGTCTACACGATCGGTACGACGGCGGGCAACGCATTGACGCTCGGCGCAGGTGGCTCGATCTACGTCGGCGCGAGCAACACAAATAACCCACTGACGATCAACGCCCCGTTACGGCTGCTCGGCAACATGACGGTGACACAGGCCGCCTCGAGCCGCATCGAGCTCAACGGCGCCATAGCGGGCACCGGTACCGCCGGTACGCTATCCACGCTCACGCTCGGCGGTTTCACCGGAGCGACCAGTAACTTCGTGACGGCGGCAATAACGAACGGCACGAGCGGCGGTGTCGTGAGGCTGCAGACGACGGGGGCTGTGGGCTGGACGCTCAGCGGCACGAGCACCCTCGGCGGTGGTCTCAGGATCGGCACCGACGCCGGCTACACCGTTTTCAACACCGGTTCGATCTCTGCGGGAAGTACGGGGAACACGAACTCAATCACAAGTGGCACGTTGAATAATTCCGGGATCGTCAACACGACGAATCAAGACACTTCGGTTACTGGAAACGCGACGCTCGTGAATAGCGGTACGTTTTGGCAATCCAGTTACTCGAACCTTTTCCTTTCCGGAAATGCTGCCGTTGTGAACTCCGGCCGCATCAATTACGGCGGATTCTTCGCCGGGCAAGGAACCGGAACGACGTACGAACTCTCTACATTCACGAACAATCCCGGCGGCAACTTTTCCACGGGTGATACAGGTTGGAACGGCGCGAAGTTCTCGTCATTCACAAACGCTGGTGGCACCTACACGGTGAGCGGTGGGTTGACGATCGGCCGCAGCAACGGCAGTACAGCGACGGGCACCACGTCGTTTACGGTAACGTCCGGCACCGTGACCGCGGGCAGTGGCGGCGCGATCACCCTCTCGATCTCCGGCACCGTCTCGAACGCCACGACACAGCTGAATCTCAACGGCGGCGTGTTCCAATCTGGAACGACGATCCGCTCGACGTTCGGCACCGGCACCAACAACGCCAACGTCGTAAACTTCGGAGGCGGTACGCTTCGCGGCACGCGGACCAACCAGACGTTGCTTGGCACCGACATGACGGCCGTCAATCTCAACGCCGGCGGCGGCACGATCGACTTAGGCTCCGGCATCACCAACACCATCGCCGCGAACATGACCGGCGCCGGCAGCCTCACGAAGACTGGCTCTGGCACGCTGATTCTGACCGGCTCGAACAATGCCTATGGGGGCAACACCGCCGTCTCGACGGGCACGCTCCAGATCGGCGATGGCTCGTCGCTCGCGGGCAGCCTGCCGGGGAATGTCGTCTTGTCAAACACCAGCACGCTCGCATTCAACTCGACGGTCAGCCAGTCCTATGCCGGCGTGATCTCCGGCACCGGCTCGGTGACGAAGGTCGGCGTAGGCGGCGTGCTCACGCTCTCCGGCAACGGCAGCGTGATCCGCAACGGCATCACG
>JBBAVM010000096.1:0-13004 GCA_040397685.1 Pirellulales bacterium | reverse complement strand
GCATAGCCATCAGATTTACAGTCTGACCCCTTTGACCGCTCGGGAAACTCCCCTTGTGTTGTGTGTGGTGTACGGCTGTGAAGGAAACCTCGTGACGGGCCCGCTCGCGCGGACCCCGAGCGGGCGTGGCGCGCGTGAGCTAGCGGCGGGAGTTGAACCCGCAACCTGCTGATTACAAATCAGCTGCTCTGCCAATTGAGCTACGCTAGCGGCCGGCCGAGACCGCGAAACAGTGGAGTGTACGGATTCAAAAAACCCGTGCAAGACGGCCATTTCTGCTGGCCGCACGGGCGAGGTCGGGCCTCGATCCGGCGTCATCCCCCCGGCCGCCCGGCACCGGCGGTCAGCCCAGCACCAGCTCCATCATCGAGAAATCATCGCTGAAATCCTCGCGTCCCGACACCTGGCGGACATGGGTCACAAGGGCGTCCATGCGGCCGGCCGCGGGCGAGGGGGGCGCCGAGAGGGTCGCCAGAAACTCGTCGAAGGCCCACATCGACCCGTCGGGTCGGCTGATTTCGAAGGCCCCGTCGCTGTACACGACCAGCCGGGCCCCGGGCGGCACCGGCACCGTGTCGGACGTGAATTCCAGGCCATCCACCGCTCCGATGAGCGGCCCGTCGGAGTCCAGCAGGCGGGGTTTGGACCCGTCGGGGGCGAGGAGCACGGCCGGCGGGTGCCCGCCGCCGGCCCACCGCAGCGACCGGTTGGCCGTGTCGTACACCCCGTACCAGATCGTGAAAAACATGTCGTTCTGCCGCTCCATCGGGAACGCCTTGTTGAGCGCGGCGAGCACCGACCCGGGGTCGTGGAAATCGGTCTGGGGAAGCGCCTCGCTGCGGATCGCGTTGAGCGCCGACACGCTCAGGAGCGCCGCCCCCACCCCATGGCCGCACACGTCGAGCAGGTAGACCGCGACGTGCGTGTCGTCGAGATCGTGGTACCCGAAGGCGTCTCCGCCGAGCTCCGCCGACGGGATGAACCGCCAGTCGGCGGCGACGCCGGCCGCATCCCGCGGCGCCGGCAGCAGCGAGCGGACGTAGCTGGCCGCCGTGGCCAGGTCGTTGGCGAGCACCTGCTGGCTGGCCTGGAGCGCCGCAAACGCCTCGTTGCGCTCGAGGAGCGCGACGTAGCCGCGGGAGTGGTATCGGACCCGGGCCAGCAGTTCGAGGCGGTCGGGCAGCTTCACGATGTAGTCGTTGGCCCCCAGCGAAAACGCCTCCGCCTTCACCGCCGCCTCCTCCTTTGTGGAGAGCACGATGATCGGCACGTCGCGAAACCGTTCGTCGGACCGAAACCGGCGCACCAGTTCCAGTCCCTCGATCTCCGGCATCACGAGATCCTGCAGGATCACGGTGGGCCCGACCTGGGCCGCCATCTCGAGGGCCTGCGGCGCGTCCTTGCAGTAATGAAACGCGATGCCCTCCTCGCCGGCGAGCATCCGCCGCACCGCCTCGCCGATGATCGGCTGGTCGTCCACGAGCAGGACCGTGACGCCGCGTCCAGTGAGGGTCTTCGGGGTGGCCATGCGACGTAGCCTACCTTGTGCCGCCGCGTGGGACAGGCTTCAGCCTGTCGTGCTTTGTCGTGCCCAAAACGGCTTCGGGCTCCCCGTATCCCATCGCCGGACGTTCGCTTGGTTGAACGTGCCGGCTCGGGGCTGCCCATGCCCTCGAGCCGGGCTATGGGAGCGAGCGTAGCCATGGATGGCGAAGCGAAGCGGACATGCAGCGAGCGGAGGGCTGGAGGCCCGCAGCGAACGTCCGGCGAGGGGGTCTGGGCAGCCACGAGCCGGGTTGATCGCGTTGAGGGATGACAGGCTGAAGCCTGTCCCACAGAGATGGCGAGGCCGTGCGGGGCGGGCACATGCCCGCCCCGCACTGTCGCTCTAGGCCCGCTGTTTCTTCGGTCGGCAGGTCGGCGTCTCGGCGAGTGAGAACACGATCAACTCCTCGCCCGTCACGGTCGAGATGTCGTGGTGCACGCTCACGAGTTTGACGCCCACCGCCTCCTCCACGATCGACTCCAGCCGCGAGCGGCCGGTGGACACCATGTGCGAACGCACCTGCTTGAGGAGCGATCGGCCGTTGCCGTTCTCATGGCCGTTGCCGTGCCCATTCCCCACACCGTCTCCCGCCGCCTCCTGCGGTGCGATCAACTGCCGTTCGGCCGGGGTGAGCACCCCCTGGAGCCGCACGACCAAGAGCGTGCCGATCAGGTGCGAGTGGATGTCCTTGGGACCACGACCGATGAACTCCTGCTGGAATCTCGAGATGCCGTCGCAGACGGCGGCCTCGATTTCGCCTTGAGATTTCATCGTCCGCCCCCCGCTCACGGCTGCCGCGGGCCGGTGTCCATCCGGGTGGCGGGCAGGGCGTTGGCGGAGCCGGTCGGCGTGGCCGCGGCCTTGGCGGGGGTGCGGGACGCGGCACCGTCACCGTTGCAGATCCGATCCCAGACCTCGCGGCGATGGATCGGCATCTTCGTGTCGGCCTCGAAGCCGAGGCGCACGCGGCCCCCCTCGATGTCGAGGATCGTGATCTCGAGCATCACCTCCAGGTCCTCGGGGCGTCCGATCACGACGCTTTCACGGTTTTTTCTCGTCAGCACCAACATGGGTCACCTCTTCATGGTTGTGGGTCCCTCCAGGAGAACAGCTCAACCGCGGTCGGCTCCTGTGCCGGCCGCTCCATTGGCATGCAGATGGGCGTTCACCGGCACGCCCAGTGCCGGCAGCCCCTGTCCGAGAAGCAGCAGTTCGACAGACGATTCGGTCGTGAACGTCTTGAGGATGCTGCCCGTGGCTCCATCCACATGCACGATGCCGGCGTCGAGCCCGATGCCGGTGCTGCGCCGCACGTGCTGGACGAGCGCCGCGTACGACGACTCGAACATGTCGCGGTGGAAATCCTCCACGCGGCAGCACCCCGGCGGGTCGGCGGCGAGCTGGCGCTCCAGCGACGAGAACGACTCGTGCAGGCTGACCACCACCCGGCCGCCGTCGGCGACGACCGTCACGCTGCGCGGGGCCCGCCCGAGGAGGACGTGCTCGAAGGCGCCGATGGCCCGGGCCACGCGCCGGGCCAGGTGGGCCGACGGGGTGTCGCCGTGCGGGCGCGGAAGCGGCTGGAATCGCGAGTGAAGCAGGGTCGTCATCGGGGGCGCCTCGCTGGGGGATGGTGTCGCCGCGTTCGTGCATGGCTCGCATGTGCTTCGTCGCTCGTCGCGTGTTTCGTTCCGACTCCCCGCAGGCGCAGCCTGAGGGGGCCGGACAAAAACAAAAAAAGCCGGCGTGTGAGGCCGCCCGAAGGCAACCTCTCGCGCCGGCTTACGCTGCGACGGACCACCCGGACTCTGCCGGACTGCCCCTCGACTCGTCTTCCGTTTTTGTCGTTTTTGGCGTGATTTCAGCGGTTTTTAGAAACCGCTGCCATCCGCCGGTCGCATTATATTGGGCAAGATGGGGAACGCAAGGAAAATTTTCCGGCGATCCCCTGCGTGTTCACGATCCGCCGACGAACGCGACGAAATCACCTCCACGCGACCCCCACCATGGTGGGGTTCCCCGGGTGGTGTCCAGAGCGTGAAGGAGTCGGCCGTGATCAATGGTCGGGTCATCAAGTCGCAGGGGGAGATCGAAGCCGCGGTGTGCGACGTCATCTCGCGGTTCCAGCAGGAGTACATGGGCCGCGGCCCGCGCGACATCCATACGCACCTCATCGAAAACAAGCTCTTCGTCCACCTTCAGGGCGTGCTCACGGCGGCCGAGCAGCGGCTCATCGAGTCGCACGCCAACGGCAACGGCCGCGGCGCCGAATTGCTCAAGCAACTGCGCAGCCATCTCGTGCTCACGGGGCGTCCGTTGCTCGAGAAGCTCGTGCACGACGTGACGGGCGCGCAGCCAGTGAGCGTGCATCACGACATCAGTACCGCCACGGGCGAGGAAGTGATCGTGTTCACGCTCGCCGCCGTGCCGAGCGTGCGCGACAGGCGGCGGAGGTGAGACACCGTGTCGGGTCGCGACGGGGCGGACGGCCGCGACACGCTGCGACGTTCCCAGTCGGTTGCCGAAGGCGTTCGGCAGATCGAGCGGCCGGCGGCGCGGGGCGCAAGCCCCGGCCGCCGGCCGTCTTGCCGACCAGGCCGTCCCGCGCCTATGGCAGCGCGAACAGCAGGCTGAGGGCCGCGATGGAGACGGCGCCGGCCGAGAGCAGGCTTCGCGGGGCGGCCCGGAACGCAAGGGCCGCGAGTAGGCCGACGGCTGCCAGCCACGCCGTGGTCGGCTCCGGCACCGCGATGATGACCTCGGGGTTCGTGCCAAACCCGAACACCACGTGCGGGCTCACCTGGGAGAGCGTGAATTTCTCGAACCCGCCAAACTCGAACTGCGCGGCATTCTTGACGAGCAGCGTGTTGTCGAGGTTCTGCGTCGTCACGTCCCCCACGTAGATCCCGAAGTCGAATCCATCGACGATGTTGCCGCTGAAGTTGTTGGGCGCGAACGCGTTGTTTCCGGCCGTGCCCACACCGAACGCCAGGGGCGGCTGCGCGGAGACGAGGCTCATTCCGGAGCGGAACTGCCAGGTGTTGTCGCCGGGGTTGGTCGCCTTCAGGTTCGAGGGCGTCAGGATCGGAGGGGTCGAAACGCTGCCGCCCTTCGGTGGCGGCGGCGTGTAGGTCACAGCGATGTCGCCGTTTTTCTTGTCCGTGAGATAGACCTGCCCTGTCGCACTCTTGTAGGTGAGCGGGGCAGCGGACCCCGTCACCGTGCCGGAGAGCACGTTGAAGAAGAAGCTCGTGAGCAATTCGGATGGCGCCATCGTCGGCGACGCAGACGTGTTTTCAAGCAGGAGCTTGAGCACGCCACCGGCGCCGGTGGTGAACGTCGCCCGGGCCGAGAGCCCCGAGGCGCTCGTGCCGGTGAACACCACGCTCGACTGGGTGTAAATGATGTCGCCGCGCGACGGCGACGCGGATACGCACGCCACCATGGCGAGGAGCACGAGGATCATGGGTGTCATGGCGGGCCGGATGGCCCGTTTGAGAAACGCGGCGAGCGCGCACAGAGAGAGGGACGCAAGCATGGAAAAACTCCGCTCGAGACACGGGAAAGCCGGCGGCGTCCGCTGCACCAGGAACGGCGCCGACATGCCTGGATCGGCGCCACGAAGAAGGGCGGGCGTGCCTGATCGCGGAGCGACCAGGCGCGTCGGCCTACGCGGCGCCGCGGTTCCGCCGGAGAAGGGCGGGGCCGGGCAACTCGTCTTCCGAGCCAGAATCACCGAGACGTTCGCGCGAGCGGATCGCTCTCACGGCCATCCCGGCGAGGGCAACCGTTCGCGAGGCGTGCCAGCGAAGGCAAGGCCGATCCGGAGCGACGCGGACCGGAGCGGGGATTTCCGCCGCGAATGCGGCCGGACACCCTCGTGACGGCTGTCGGGATTGCAAGGGCAAGGCCCCAAGAGCCGGCCTGCGGCGTTTCGTCGCGGCGTGCGATACTCGATGCGGCCCGCCCGCCCCCGCCTGCATCCCGCCGATGGAATCCACCGCCCGCCTCGACGAGATCCGCCGCGCCGTCGAGCATGCGGCCCACCACCTGCCGGCCCAGGGGCCGATCGACGTCTTCATCCACCACAACACGCTCCACGCCTTCGAGGCCGAGCCGTTCGAGGAGGCCGTGGTGCGGGCGGGGCGGCTCCTCGGGACGGAGCCATTCCTGCCGGAGAGCCGCTATCGCGAGGAACTCGCGCGGGGTCGGATCCGGGAGGCCGACGTCGAGGCCGTGCTTGCCGCCGACATGTCCTGCCCCGCCGAGACGGCCGTCGCCGGAGGCCGGGTATTGCTCCGGGACCTGTACCGGGCCCTGCTCCTGCACGCGGTGCGCGAGGAGTCGGACGCATCGGTCCGCTGGACGCTCACGGAGAGCGACGTCGTGGAGCGGCTGCGGCCCGACCTGCCGGCGGCCGTCCACCGCCGTCTCATGGCCGCCAGCCCGGCCGACGGGCCCGCCGACGAACGCAGCGTTTCGAGCGACCTCTGGCACGCCTGCGTGGAGGCGGTCGCGGTCATGCGCTCGACCGTGACCCGCGCGGCCACGCCCGTGCGCCATCGTGATCTGCTGCTGGCGGTCGATCCGACGCTCGACACCGACGCCCTCGTGCACCCGTTCCTGATCCGGGTGTGCGCCGCGTTTCTCGACCAGGGCGTCGCGACGTGGGCGATGCCGGGGCGGGAGCGGGGCCTGTGGCCCGCCGTCGCGGAACTCTACGCGGGCCGGCTCGGGCCGCGCGAACCGTGGAGCAAGCGGCTGCCGGCGGCCCTGCGGGCGGCGGCTGGGCTGCCCGCCCATGAATACGTGGCCCGCGAACTCGACCATCTGGGCGTGCCGCCCGAGCACCGCGAGGCGTTCATCACGCAGTCGCTCCTCGCCCTGCGCGGCTGGGCGGGCATGATCCGCCAGTTCGAGGAGCGGCCCGATCGGGCGCCGGTCGCGGCGGTGCCGGCCCGGCTGATGGATTTCCTCGCCCTCAGGCTCGTCTGCGATCGCGTGGCCGTCGAGTGGGCCGCCCGCCACGCGGGGCTGCGCGGCCCGGCCGCCAACGGCACGCTGGCCGGACTGTGGTGGGAGCTCCGCGATCGGCACCCGCCCCGGCCCACCACCGGCAGCGTCTGCCGTGCGTTCCGGCTGCACCAGGTTGCCCAACTCGTGGGGCTCACGAGCCACGACATCCGCGCTCTCGACGAAAACGAGCTCCTGCGGCTGGAGCATGCGATCGCGGGATTCGATGCCACGACCCGCCGTCGGCTCTTTCACTTGGCGTATGAGCGCCGGCACCGCATCGAGATCCTCGACGCGCTCGAGGCGCATGCGGCCGTCGCTCGGCCGCCGGCGGGGCCGCCCCCTGACGCGCAGTGGATCTTCTGCATCGACGAGCGGTGCGAGTCGTTCCGCCGCCATGTCGAGGAACTCGGGGACGGCCATGAGACGCTCGGCACGGCCGGATTCTTCGCCGTGCCGATGTATTACCGCGGGCTCGACGACTGGCATGCCGCGCCGCTGTGCCCGATCGTGATGCGGCCGAGCCGGACCGTCGTCGAGGTGCCGCGCGACGAGGCCGTGTCGCGGCACGAGTTTCGGCGGTCGCTCCGCCGGCGCTACGGCCAACTGGCGGGGTCGCTCTCCGCGGGGAGCCGCACGCTCTTCCGCGGCGGGCTGTTCACGCCGATCGTCGGGGCCCTCGCGGCGATTCCCCTCGTGGCGCGAGTGGCCTTCCCGCGGCTCGCGGCCCGCATCGGTCGGACGGCCGCCGCCCTCGCGGGGCGCCGCATTCCGACGCGGCTCGACCTCGAGCGGAGCAGTGAGCCGGGCCTCGTCGCCGGTACGCTCTCGGGGTTCGACGTCGATGAGATGGCGGGCATGGTGCGTCGCGTGCTCGAGGACACCGGGCTTACGGCGCGGCTGTCGCGCGTGGTGGCGGTGATCGGCCATGGCTCGTCGAGCCGCAACAACCCACACGAGAGCGCCTATGACTGCGGCGCCTGCGGCGGCGGCCGCGGGGGGCCCAACGCCCGGGCCTTCGCGCTCATGGCCAACGATCCGCGGGTCCGCGCCCGGCTGGCGGTCGACGGGCTCGTGATTCGCCCGACGACCTGGTTTCTCGGCGGCATGCTCGACACGTGTGCGACCACGCTGACCTGGTACGACACCGACACCGTGCCGGCGGAGCACCGTGCCGCCGTCGATGAAGTACGGGCGGCGGCCGAGCGGGTTGCCGCGGCCGACGCTCAGGAACGCTGCCGGCGGTTCGAGACGGCGCGGCTCGACATCACGCCCGCGGCGGCGCGGGCGCACGTGGAGGCGCGCAGCGTCGATCTCGCCCAGGTGCGTCCGGAACTGGGGCACGCGACGAACGCCGTCTGCGTCGTCGGCCGGCGCTGGAGGACCCGGGGGCTGTTCCTCGACCGGCGGGCGTTTCTCGTGTCGTACGATCCGACGACCGACGAGGACGGGGCGATCCTCACCCGCACGCTGGCGGCGGTCGGGCCCGTCGGTGCGGGCATCAACCTCGAATACTACTTTTCGGTCATCGACCGCCTCGGCTACGGCTCCGGCACGAAACTGCCCCACAACATCACCGGCCTCATCGGCGTGATGGATGGTCACGCGAGCGACCTGCGCACGGGCCTTCCCTGGCAGATGGTGGAGATTCACGAGCCGGTCCGGTTGCTCGTGGTGATCGACGCGTCCCCCGAGCGGATCCTGGCCGCGGCGGCCAGGGTGCCGGCCGTCGAGCGGATGGTGGTGAATCGTTGGATTCAACTCGTGGCCTGGGATCCCGACGGTGCGGGGCTGCACGTGTTCGAAGCGGGCCGCTTCGTGCCCTATCAAGGCGAGCGCCGCATCCAGCCGGTCGTCGAGCGGTCGATCGACTGGTACCGGGGGCACCGTGAGCACCTGCCTCCCGCCCGCATCCTGGCGGCGCTCGGCGACCATGCACGCGAGGTGCGGGCATGACCAGCCACGACATCGTCGCCGCGCTCGTCGTCTGCCAACTCGCCGCTCCGGCGGCGACGCTCGTGCTGGTCGGGCTGCCGGCACTCGCAGGGCGGGCGCTCTCCGAGCAGGCCACCGCCCGGATCGTGGGGGCGGGGTTCGCAGCGGGATTCCTGGCGGCGCTGAGCGTCCTCGGCCTCCTGGCCACGCGGGGCTTCACCCCCGAGATCGTCCACTCCGGCACATGGTTCGCCGTCGGGCACCACGAGGCCACCGTCAACCTCGTCGCCGACGCCCTCTCGGTGCCGTACGTCTGCTTCTCGACAGGCCTCTGCTGGCTCGTGAATTCGTTCGCCGGCAAGTATCTCCACCGCGAGCCTGGGTTCACCCGGTTCTTCATTCTCCTCGCGCTGTTCGGCACCGGCATGAACCTCATGGTGCTCTCCGACAGTATCGACGTGTTGTTCGCCGGCTGGGAATTCGTGGGCATCTCGTCGGCCCTGCTGATCGGATTCTTCTTCGAGCGGCGGAATGCGATCGCCGCGGCGCTCCGCGCCTACACGACCTACCGGATCTGCGACGTGGGGTTGCTCGCCGCGGGTGTGCTGATCCACCGGGCCGTGGGCGCGGGCGACTTCGAGCGGCTGTTCGGCGCGCAGTGGCCCCATTCGACGTGCCTCGTGTCGGCCGGCACGGCCACGGCGGTGTCGCTGTTGCTGGTGTTCGCCGCGCTCGGCAAGACGGCGCAGGTGCCGTTCTCCGGCTGGCTGCCCAAGGCGATGGAAGGCCCCACGCCCTCGAGCGCGATCTTCTACGGCGCCCTGTCGATCCACGCCGGGGCCTACGTGCTCTTGCGCTGCGAGGCGCTGCTCGACGCGGCACCTCTGGCACGGGCCGCGCTGGTCGTGATCGGGGTCGGCAGCGCGCTGCATGCGAGCCTCGTCGGCCGGGTGCAGACCGACCTCAAGAGCATGCTCGCCTACGCCTCGATGACGCAGGCCTCGCTGATCCTCGTCGAGATCGGGCTCGGGTGGCGGGTAATCCCGCTCGTGCATGTCGTCGGCCACGCCATCCTCCGCAGCCTCCAGATCCTGCGCTCTCCGTCGGCGCTCCACGACCGGCATGAACTGGAGGCGGCGCTCGGTGGCCATCCCGACCTCGGGAGCTGGTCGCCGCTCTCGTGGCTTCCGGCCCGTGCCCAGGCGGCCGTCTACCGGATCGCACTCGAACGCGGCTTCGAGGAGATGGCCGTCACGCGGGGCGTGGTCGGGCCCGCGCTGCGGCTGCTCGAGCGCATGGCGGCGGCCGAGCGGGCCTGGGTGGCGTGGCTGGGCGAGCGTCCCGGGCGGCAGGAAGGGAGCCGATCGTGAACTGGTTCGACCTGTCGGGAATCGCGCCGGCGCCAGGCCTCGTGCTCGGCCTCGTCGCCGCGGTCGTCGCAGCGCCGCTCGCCGCCGCCGCGGTCGTGGCCGGCGGCGGTTTCCCGCGGAGCCCGCGCACGCCCGCCGCCGCCGGGCTCGGCGTCGCCCTCGGCGCGGCGGCGATGCTCTCGTGGCTCTGCTTCGCCGCCGCCGGTCCGGCCCACGAGTTCGGTGAGCGGTTGTGTGGCGGCTCGCTCGTCCATATCGACGGGATCACGTCGGTCCTCCTGCCCATGGTGGCCCTGATCCAGTTGGCGATCGTCCTCGTCGCCCCGAAACGGTTCCTCGATTCCGCCGCCACGGTGCGGCTCCTGCTCGGCGCGGCGGCGACGTCGGCGCTGTTTTCCACCGCGCATCCGCTGGCGCTGGTCACGCTGTGGATCGCAACGGCGCTGCCCACCTGGATCTCGACGCGCGGCACGCCCGGCGGCCGTCCCGCGGCGCGGGTGTTCGCCACCGTGATGCTCCTGGCGCTGGCCTGCATGGCGACCGGCACGTTGCTCATGCTCGTCGATCCCCCCTGGGAGCGCGGCTGCGGGCTCGTGGGCAATGCGGGCGGCTGGCTCGTCGCCGTCGCCGTGCTCCTGCGCAAGGGGATCGTGCCCTTCCACTCCTGGTATCCCGCGCTCTATTCCGGCGCGCCGCTCTCGACGGCCCTCGCCGCCACGATGCCGCAGGTGGCCGCCTACACGGCCGTGCGGCTGCTGATGGGGCATGCCGATCACGGAGCCGGCGTGGGCGCGGAGCTCGTCGTGCTCTCGCAACTCGCGCTCGTGACGGCTGCCTATGGCGCCGCGCTGTCGCTCGTCCAGCGCGACCTCCGCGGCTTGATCGGCACGCTCGCCATGAGCCAGTCGGCGATGGTGCTCGCGGGCCTCGCGGGCAAGCTGCCGATGGAGCTCAACGGCGCGCTGTGCGTCTGGATCGCGAGCGGCCTGGCGCTCACGGGCATCGGACTCGTGGCCTGGGCGCTCGAGAGCCGGGCCGGGCCGTTGTCGCTCGCGACCCCGCAGGGGCGGTTTCACGACGCGCCCGCCCTCGCCGCCTTCTTTCTCCTCTTCGGGCTCGCCGCGATCGGGCTGCCGGGCACGCTGTCGTTCGTGGCCGACGACCTGATCGTGTCGGGGAGCCTCGACGAGCAGCTTCACGCGGGGCTGCTCGTGATCGCCTCCACGGTGCTGTCGGGAATCGCCGTGATGCGGGGCTGGTTCCTGATCTTCGGGGGTCCGACGGCGGTCGATGGCCCGCGACACACGATCCTGCCGCGCGAGCGGTTCGCCCTCACGGCCCTGCTCGTGCCGTTGTTTGCGTTCGGCCTGTGGCCGGGCCCGCTCGTGGCGACGCTCGAGCGCGCCGCTGAGCAACTGCTCGGCGTCACGGCCGACGGCGACCCGCTGGCCACCCCGGCACCGGACGCCGAGGCTACAATCGCCGCACCATGAAAAAGACCACACGCGGCCGTTCCGAGCCCATCGATATCGAGGGCCTCGGCGTCTTCTATCTCGGCAGGAAATGCGACCCCACGACGGGCAAGGCGGGCCCCGATCCTCTGCTCATCGACGCCCGGCGGTTCACCACGCACGCCGTCTGCGTCGGCATGACCGGCAGCGGCAAGACCGGCCTCCTGATCGACCTCGTCGAGGAGGCCGCCCTCGACGGCATCCCCACGCTCGTGATCGATCCCAAGGGGGATCTGGCGAACCTCCTGCTCGCGTTCCCCGATCTCGCCCCGACCGACTTCCTGCCGTGGGTCGAAGCCGACGCCGCGAAGCGCGACGGCATCACGCTCGAGGCGCTCGCGGAACGGACCGCCGCGAAGTGGAAGGACGGGCTTGCGGCGAGCGGCCAAACGCCCGAGCGGATCGCGCGGCTCAAGGCCGCCGTGGACATGGCCGTGTACACGCCGGGCAGCCGCGCCGGGCGGCCGCTCGCGATGCTCGAGAGCCTCGAGGCGCCCGCGGCGGAGGTGCTCGCCGATCCCGAGCTGCGGCGCGAGCGGATCGAGTCGCTCGTGTCGGGAATCCTCGCGCTCGCCGGCATCGACGCCGAGCCCGGCCGCAGCCGGGAGCACGTGCTCCTCTCGGCGATCGTGGACGCCCTGTGGAAGAGCGGGCAGAAGGTCGATTTCGGGGCGCTCGTGCGGGCCATTCCCGCCCCGCCCGTCGAGCGGGTCGGGTTCCTCGACCTCGAAAACTTCTATCCCGCGGGCGATCGGTTCCAACTCGCCAGCCGGCTCAACACCGTTGCCGCGGCCCCCGGCTTCGAGGCCTGGCTCTCCGGCGAGCCGCTCGACGTGGGGCGGCTGCTCTGGACCGCCGAGGGGAAGCCGCGGGTGAGCGTGGTGTCGATCGCGCACTTGAACGACGCCCAGCGGATGGCCTTCGTCACGCTCCTCGCCGGGCAGGCCGTGGCATGGATGCGGTCGCAGGGGGGCACGTCGTCGCTCAAGGCGCTGTTTTTGATGGACGAGGTGTTCGGCTACGTGCCGCCCACCGCCAACCCGCCGAGCAAGGGCCCGATCCTCACGCTCCTGAAGCAGGCGCGGGCGTTCGGCCTCGGCGTGGTGCTCGCCACGCAGAACCCCGTCGATCTCGACTACAAGGGCCTCTCCAACGCCGGCCTGTGGTTCCTCGGACGGCTGCAGACGGCCCGCGATAAGGCCCGCGTGCTCGACGGCCTCGAAGGGGCGGCTTCGTCGGCGGGGCGGTCGTTCGACCGGGCGCGGCTCGACACACTGCTCTCCGGCCTCGAGCAGCGGATGTTTCTGCTCCACAGCGTGCATGACGACGAGGAGACGGTGTTCCAGACCCGCTGGACGCTCGCCTACCTCCGCGGCCCGCTCCTCCGCGAGGAGATCCGCCGGCTTACCGCGGGCGGCGTGGAGCCGGCCGCGGCGGCGGCCCGGCCCCCGATCGTGCTCGAGCGGCCGGACGACATCGGCATCACGGGCGGCCCGCGGCCGATCCTCCCTCCGGGCGTGCGCGAGGTCTTTCTCGCGCCCAAGCGCCCCCTCGGCCCCGATGCCGCGGTGCGGTACGAGCCGGCGATCCTCGGCCGGGCCCGCGTGCGCTATGCGAAGGCGGCCGCCC
>JBBAVM010000095.1:0-13032 GCA_040397685.1 Pirellulales bacterium | reverse complement strand
CCTACGAAAGATCATGACAGGCTAAAGCCTATCCTACGAAAGTTCATGACAGGCTAAAGCCTATCCTACGAAAGTTCATGACAGGCTGAAGCCTATCCTACCCGTAGAGCTCGATCGCCTGCACGATCTCGTCGAGCCGGTTGCCCACGCTCACCGCGCGGTTGGCATAGCTCGCCCGGCTCACGCCCCGGCTGCCGAGCACCTCGTTGAAGAGTTTTTGGTCGGTCGTGTGGTAGGCGACCGTCGCCGTCGGGTCCTTGAGCTGGTGGCCCGTGAGGATGCACACGACCCGCTCGTCGCGGCCGATCACCCCCTCCGCCACGAGCTGCTTCGCCCCCGCCACGCTCGCGGCGCTCGCCGGCTCGCAGCCGAGGCCGCCGGCGCCGACCTGGGCCTTGGCGTCGAGGATCTCCTGCTCGGTGACCTCGCGCACCACGCCGTCGCACACCTCCAGGGCCCGCAGGCACTTGTTGAGGTTCACCGGCCGGTTGATCTCGATGGCGCTGGCGATCGTGTCGGCCCGCTTCTTGTCGCGGTCGAGTTCGTCGTAGTAGTGGCAGGCGGGCGAGAGATCGGCCCGGCCGCCCTCCCAGCGGAGCCCGCGCTTGTGGTAGAGCTCGTAGAGCGTGTCCGCCCCGGCCGCGTTGATGACCGCCAGCCGCGGCACGCGGTCGATGAGGCCGATCTTTCGCAGCTCCGCAAAGGCCTTGCCGAAGGCGCTTGAGTTGCCGAGGTTGCCGCCGGGGACCACGATCCAGTCGGGCACCTCCCAGCCGAGCGACTCGAGCACCCGGAACATGATCGACTTCTGCCCCTCGAGGCGGAACGGATTGACGCTGTTGACGAGGTAGATGCCGAGCTTGCCCGACACTTCCTTGACACGGGCCATCGCGTCGTCGAAGTCGCCGGCAATCTGGATCGTGAGGGCGCCGTAGTCGAGCGCCTGCGACAGTTTGCCGTAGGAAATCTTGCCCGACCCGATGAAGATGATGCCCCGCATCATCCGCGTCACGGCGCAGTAGACGGCGAGCGATGCGCTCGTGTTGCCCGTAGAGGCGCAGGCCGCCCGCCGCGCCCCGATCATCCGGGCGTGCGTAAACGCGGCTGACATGCCGTTGTCTTTGAACGAACCCGAGGGATTGAGGCCTTCATATTGCAGATGGAGCCGGCCGGGATTCATGCCGACGAAGCCGCCCACGCCGTCCGACACCGAGAGCAGCGTCTGCCCCTCGCCGATCGTGACCACGCTCTCCCGCGGGGCGAAGGGAAACAGCTCGTGAAACCGCCACACGCCCGAGTAGGCCAGGGGGTCGCTCCGCCGCATCCACTTCCGCTCGAACACCTCGAACGACGTGGGCGGGCGGAGGCGATCCCAGTCGTAGGTCACGTCGAGCAGGTTGCCGCACGAGGGGCAGCTCGTGAGCACCTCATCGACCGAAAACGTGGCCCCGCAGGCAGGCGAAATGCACTGCTGAAACGCGAGGTCGGTGCGGGCGGCGACGGCCAAGGAACGTTCCTCGAAACAAGACTACGATCAAACGTCGGCTGTCGAGCCGGGCCAACTCGATTTTCGCCGCGGTTTTCGCAAGGGTAGGTCATCCCTGCGGGAACAGCAAGCAGCGACGCACGGCCGATTCCGCAGCGGTTTTCGCGGCCGGCCGACGCCGGCCTGCCAGATTGACAGCCACGACGGTCGAGGTACGATGAGGGGCTCTTCTGGGCACGGCTGGGGACACCTTCACCCCGCCGTACGACAACTCGAGACGGATGCACAGCATGAAAGCGGCGGAAATGAAGCCGTTCAAGACGGCGTTGGAGGCGATGCGGGCGCGGCTGCGGGGTGACGTATCCACGATGGCCGATGCGGCCCTGGGCAAGACCCGCTCCGAGGCGAGCGGCGACATCTCGAGCATGCCGATCCACATGGCGGACCTCGGCTCCGACGCCTACGAGCAGGAGTTCACGCTCAGCCTCATGGCGAGCGAGGAGGGCACGCTGGAAATGGTCGAGCAGGCCCTCGCACGGATCAAGTCGAAGACGTACGGCACGTGCGAGGAGTGCAGCGGCATCATCGCCAAGAAGCGTCTCGAAGCGATCCCCTTCGCGGCGCTCTGCATCCGCTGCGCCGAGAAACTCGAACAGCCCTCCGGCCACCGGCCCCGCCAACCCCGGTAAGCAGGACAGGCCGTAGGACAGGCTTGAGCCTGTCACCAAAAACAGCCGTAGGACAGGCTTCAGCCTGTCACCAAAAAGCCGTACGACAGCCTTCAGCCTGTCACCCCACCGCCGCCCGCGAGAAGGATTTCGCCCAGCCATCATGTGGACTCCTGCCCGCGGCTGGCCGCTCTTCATCGCACTCGCTGCCATTGCCGCCGCCCTCGACCTCGTCACAAAGTCGCTGCTCTTTGCCCAACTCGGCATGCCGGGGGAACGGCCGCCGATCATCGTCGTGCCCGGGGCGCTCGCGTTCGAGACAAACCTCAACGAAGGTGCGCTCTTCGGCATGGGACAGGGAATGGGCATGCTGTTCGCGGCCGTCTCGCTTGCGGCGATCGTCGGCATCCTGGCCACCGTCGCCCGGGAAGCGGTGCGCCGGGAACCCTGGCTCGTGGTCGCACTGGCCCTGATCGCGGGAGGCATTGTCGGCAACCTCTTCGACCGGCTCGGCCTGCCGGCCCTGAAGTGGCACGCACCGCTCGGCCGCGTCGGCGAGCCGGTGTACGCCGTGCGGGATTGGATTCATTTCAAGCTCGAGGGGATCATCGACTGGCCGATCTTCAACCTCGCCGACACGTGGCTCGTGATCGGCGCGAGCCTGCTCGTCCTGCTCTCGTTCCTCGCCAAGCCTGCTCCCGATGCTCCCCAAGCCGCCTGATGCTTCCGCCCCGAGTTCCGCCGCCGCACGGCTCGACGCCGCGCTCGCGGCCCTGCGCCTGGCATCCGCCGAGACGCTCCGCCGGTTCAACGACCCGACTCTCGCCGTCCGCGAAAAGGCCGACCGCTCGCCGGTGACCGAGGCCGACATTGCGGCCGAGAAGATCCTGCGTGACGCGCTCCTGGGCGCCTTCCCGCACGACGCCTTCCTTGGCGAGGAATCGGGGACCGTGAGCGGCACGAGCGGCTATGAATGGATCGTCGATCCGATCGACGGCACGAAGTCGTTCATCCGCGGGGTGCCGCTCTGGGCCACGCTCGTGGGCTGCCGGCACAAGGGGCGGGGAATCGTGGGCGTGATCGCGATCCCTGCGCTCGACGAGATGGTGCATGCGGCCGTCGGCGGCGGCGCCTGGCATGTGCGGGGAGCCGCAGCCCCCGCAGCCGCCCGCGTATCGAACCGCTCGAGCCTCGACGCAGCCCTCTGCTGCTCGAGCGACTTCACGTCGTTTGCCAAACGTGCCGACGCCTCCGCCGGCGCGGCGGCCCGCCTGCGGCTCGAAGCCGCCTGCGGCGTGATCCGCACCTGGGGCGACGGCTACGGCTACCTGCTCGTCGCGACGGGCCGGGCCGACATCATGATCGACCCCCTCATGAACGCCTGGGACGCGGCGGCCGTCGAGACGGTGATCACGGAAGCCGGCGGCCGGTTCACCGACTGGCAGGGCCGCCCCCGTATCGACTCCGGCGACGGCCTGGCCACCAACGGCCTCCTCCACGACGCCGTGCTCGGGCTCTTGTGATTTTGCGGGTTTCCGGTATCCTTTCCGGCTCACATACGGTCCATTTCCCGCACATTCGAGCACTCATCGTGGCACGTTCCTGTCAGGTCTGCGGCAAGGGTTTTTCGATGGGCAACACCGTCACCCTGCGCGGCAAGGCCAAGTATCTCGGCGGCGTCGGTACGAAGGTCACCGGCATCTCGCGCCGCAAGTTCAAGCCCAACCTGCAGCGGCTGCGGATTACGACGGGCCGGGGCACGAGCACGACGGCCCTCGTCTGCACGCAGTGCATCAAGGGTGGGAAGGTGACGAAGCTCGTCAAGCAGGCTCCGTTCCGGCTGCCGAAGGTCGAGAAGGCCAAGGTGGCCGCGGAAGAGGCGGTGCCGTCGGGTCCCCGCGCCCGCCCGTAGGCGGCGCCCGCGAGGAGTTCGAGGCCCCCATGACGCTCGCCCGGCAGGATGTCGCGAAGGTGGCTTCGCTCGCGCGGCTGGCGCTCTCCGACGACGAACTCCAGCGGATGACCTCCGAACTGTCGAAGATCGTCGGCTTCGTGTCACAGCTCGAAGAACTCGACACGGCCGCGGTGGCTCCGCTCGCCCATCCGCTCGACACCCAGAACGTCTTCCGCGACGACACGCCGCGGCCCTCCCTCACCACGGCCGAGGCTCTTCAGGCGGCGCCCCGGCACGACGGCGAGTGCTTCCTCGTGCCCGCCGTCCTCGGTGAGTCGGGAGCGGCCTGACGCTCGACCCCCCATGCAACCCGCCGAACTGTCCGCCGTCGAACTCGTCGCCGCCATCCGGCAGGGTGACCTCACGGCGACCCAGTGCACCGAGGCGTTTCTCGACCGAATCGCGCGGCTGGATGGATCGCTGAACGCGTTCCTGCACGTCGATCGCGATGGAGCCCTCGCGACGGCGGCCGCCATCGACGCCCGGCGCAAGGCTGGCAAGCCGCTCGGGCCGCTTGCAGGCCTGCCTGTGGCCGTGAAGGACGCGCTCTGCACCCGCGACCTCCCGACGACCTGCGCGTCGAAGATGCTCGCGGGATTTCGGCCGCCCTACGATGCCGACACGGTGGCCCGGCTGCGGGCCGCCGATGCCGTGATCGTGGGCAAGACCAACATGGACGAGTTCGCGATGGGCGGCTCGAACGAAAACTCCGCCTTCGGCCCCGTGAAAAACCCGTGGGACCTCACGCGGGCTCCGGGCGGATCGAGCGGCGGCTCGGCCGCGTGCGTCGCCGCCGACATGGCGCCCGTCGCGATCGGCTCCGACACCGGCGGATCGATCCGACAGCCGGCCGGCCTCTGCGGCATCACGGGCCTCAAGCCGACCTATGGCCGGGTGAGCCGGCGCGGCCTCGTGGCCTTCGCGTCGAGCCTCGACCAGATCGGGCCGATGGCCCGCTCGGCCGCCGATTGTGCGCTCGTGCTCGAAGCGATCGCAGGGCACGACCCGGGCGACTCGACTTCGCTCGCGGCCGAGGTGCCGCGCTACACCGACCTGCTCGAGCAGCCGCTCACCGGCCTGCGGATCGGCCGCGTGCGCGACCACTACGCCGAGGGCCTCGATTCGGAGGTCCGCAAGGGAGTGGACGAGGCCTTCGCCGTCTTCGAGGCCGCCGGGGCGACCGTGCACGACGTCGAACTGCCGCATGCGAAGTACGGCGTCGCGACCTACTACCTCATCGCCCCGTGCGAGGCGTCGAGCAATCTCGCGCGGTACGACGGAGCCCACTATGGTCATCGAGCCCAGCTCGGAGGGGGGCATCGGGCCGGCTCAGAGTGCCAGCAGTTTGAGTCGCCGCTCGTCGAGATGTATTGCCGCAGCCGGGGCGAGGGATTCGGGCCGGAGGTGAAGCGGCGGATCATGCTCGGAACCTACGCCCTCTCGGCCGGCTACTACGACGCCTACTACGCGAAGGCCCTGAAAGTGAGGCGACTCATCCGGCAGGACTACCTCGACGCTTTCCAGAAGGTCGATCTGATCGGCGGCCCCGTCTCGGCCACGCCCGCGTTCAAGCTCGGCGAAAAGACGGGCGACCCGCTCGCGATGTACCTCGTCGATCTCTACACGGTGGCCACGAATCTGGCCGGCGTCGGCGGGATCTCGTTTCCCTGCGGATTCACGCGCGGCGGCCTGCCGGTGGGCTTCCAACTCCAGGGCCCGGCGCTCGCCGAGCCGCTCCTCCTGCGGGCCGCCGACCGGTTCCAGCGGCTCACCGACTGGCACACGCGGCGACCGAAGCAGATCGCATGACGACGTCCTCGGCCACGACCGATCCCTACACCACCGTCATCGGGCTGGAGGTGCACGTCCAGCTCCAGACGCACACGAAGCTCTTCTGCGGCTGCTCCACGACGTTCGGCTCCCCGCCCAACACGCAGGTCTGCCCGACCTGCCTCGGACTGCCGGGCTCGCTGCCCGTGATGAACCGCGAGGCCTTCACGCTGGCCGTTCGGGCCGCGCTCGCGCTCAACTGCCGGATCGCGCCCTTCACGAAGTGGGACCGCAAGAACTACTTCTATCCCGACCTCCCCAAGGGCTACCAGATCAGCCAGTTCGACCTGCCGTTCTCGAGCGACGGCTGGCTGGAGGTGGTCGATCCGAAGGGTGCGTTTTCGCGGAAGGTCGGCATCATCCGCGTGCATCTGGAGGAGGACGCGGGCAAAAGCATGCACGACGAGGCCGCGGGCACGGCCGATACCCGCATCGACCTGAACCGGGCCGGCACGCCGCTCTGCGAGATCGTGACGCAGCCCGACCTCCGCTCCCCCCAGGAGGCGCGGGCCTGGCTCAACGAACTCAAACTGCTGCTCGTCTACCTCGGCGTGAGCGACTGCAATATGCAGGAGGGCAGCCTGCGGGTGGACGCCAATGTGAACCTCCATATCCCGCAGCCCGACGGCCGGATCGCGAAGACGCCGATCGTCGAGATCAAGAACATGAACTCGTTCCGCTCGGTCGAGCGGGCGCTCACCTACGAGGCTGCGCGGCAGTACGGCGAGTGGCAGGCGACCGGGGCCGAACTGGGCAAGACCCCCAAGCAGACCCGTGGCTGGGACGATCCCGCCGGCGTCACCCGGGCCCAGCGGCACAAGGAGGAGTCGAGTGACTACCGGTATTTTCCGGAGCCCGACCTCGTGCCCGTGACCGTGGACGAAGCCCAGATCGCCGCCGCCCGCGTCGCGATGGGTGAACCGCCGGCGGTGCTGCGCATGACGCTCGCCGAACGCTGGAAGATCTCGGCGTATGACGCCGACGTGCTGGTGAACCAGGGCCGGGAACTCGTGGCCTACTACGAGGACGTGGCGACGCGGGTCGGCGAGGGGAAGGTGGCGAGCAACTGGCTCCAGCAGGACGTGCTGCGGACGCTCAACGAGCGGGGCGAAACGATCGACGCGTTCCCGATCCGCCCGGACGCCCTGGCCGACCTGATCGGCCGCGTGCAGAAGGGCGACTTCGACACCAGCCGCGGGCGCGAAATCTTCGCCGAGGTGCTCGCCAGCGGTCGCAGCGTGGCCGACGTGGTGGCAGCGCTCGGGATCGCCGCGGTCGCCGACGACGAACTGATCGCCCTCTGCCGGGAACTCATCGCCGAAAACCCGAAGATCGTCGCGGACGTGAAAGCCGGCAAGGAACAGGCGGCCGCCGGCCTGATCGGCCAAGCGAAAAAGAAGAATCCCAACGTGAATCCGGGCAAGGTCAGGCAGATGTGCCTCGACCTCATCAAGGCGACGTAACGCCATTTCCCGCACAAAGCCCGGAGGGAAAGCCAGGGGATCCAGAGAGATCAGGCGACTTCATCCCGTGGGCTGCAAATCATTTGATTGCAACGATGAATAACACCGTTTTGATCGAACGCAATGTTGCACTTTTGCGTGCACGGCACAGCAACTGGCCACCCGCACTGGTACTGACTGGACCACGACGCACCGGCAAAACCCATTTCGCCCACATCTCCTTTTCTGCTCATCGTCACATCACGCTCGCCCTCCCCAGCGAAGCCGCCCGCGCCCAACTCGACCCCGCAGCCTTCCTTGCCGCCCATCCGCCGCCGATCGTCGTCGACGATGTGCACCTGGCGCCACGACTCCTGCACCATGTGGGGCAGGCCATTTCCGCCCGGTCCGCCCCGGCGGCCGGTTTCGTGCTCGTCGGGTCACGGCCTCTCCTTCTGGAAACCACGGCCCGCGAGGCATTCGGCGACGATGCGTGCGTGATCCGCATCGAAGGACTGTCGCGGGCCGAGATCGCGGCGACGCGGCCCGCGCTGCCATTGCCGGAGCAGCTGCTGCGGGGCGGCTACCCGGCGCTGTATGCCGATCCGGCCCGGGATGTCGGCGAGTATCTCCGGGCCCTCGTGACCGACCATCTGGCCCGCGAACTGCCCGAACAGCTGCGGGTGGACAGCGTGCACGACTTCGAGCGGTTCCTGCGGGCCGTCGCCATGCGGACCGGCCGGCCGCTCAACAAGGCGGAACTCGCCCGCGACATCGGGATCGTCGGCTCGACGGCGGCGATCTGGCTCGACACGCTCGTGGAGGCGGGGATCATCGCGCTCCTGCGTCCATGGCGGCCGCCATCCGGTCGGCAGCTCGTCAAGGCGCCGAAGCTCTTCTTCCTCGATACCGGCCTCTGCGCCCATCTGCTCGGGATCCGCACGGCCGATGAACTCGCGGCGTCGCCCCACGCCGCCGCCCTCTGGAAAACGTGCGTCCACGGCGAGGTGCGGCGGCTGGCCCGCGCCATGCTGCCGTCCGCCGAGCCGGTCTACTATCGGGACCGCACGAAGGAGGCCGATTTCGTCGTGCCGACGCCGCGGGGGGCCGTGCTTCTCGACACCGCCTGGAGCGAGTTTCCCTCAGCCCACGACGTCCGCCGCCTGCTGCGAATCCGCGAGGAGATGGCCGCCGATGCGATAGCCTCCGTGGCCGTCGTCTGCCGCACGCCCGACCGGCAGTCCCTCCGCGAGCCGGCCGGGCCCGCCGTCGAAACGATTGGCCTCGACGACCTTCCCGGTCTGCTCCTACGCACGGAAGCCCGAAGCGCAAGCGAGGGATGCGGCGATCGCTCGACAGGCTGAAGCCTGTCCTACGTCCGATACCGACTATTCTATCCACCGACAGGCTGAAGCCTGTCCTACGTCATGCCGCGCATCGTCACGCTCACAACCGACTTCGGCACCGGCAGCGCTTACGTCGCGCAGCTCAAAGCCGCGGTGCTCCGCGCCGTAGCGCTGCCGACGCTCGTGGACATCGCGCACGACCTGCCCGCCCACGACATCCGCAGCGCGGCCTGGCTCGTCGGGCAGGCATGCCTCGCGTTTCCGCCCGGCACGCTGCACATCGTCGTCATCGACCCGGGCGTGGGCACGAGCCGCTCGCTCGTGTGGACCCGGATCGACAGCCAGGAGTTTCTGTGTCCGGATAACGGGGTGCTCACCTGGGCCCTGCGGCGCGCGCCGCTTGCCGCGGCGCGCGGGCTGGTGGTACCCCAAGGCGCCGCCTCGACGTTTCACGGCCGCGACGTGCTCGCACCGGCCGCCGTTCGCCTGCTGGCCGGTGAACCGCCGGAATCCCTCGGCCCTCCGCTCGACGACCTCGTGCAGTTCCCGTGGCCTGAGCCGCATGAAACAGTCGCCGGGCTCGCCGGCGAAGTGATCCACGTCGACCCATTCGGCAACCTCGTCACGAACCTGCCCGCCGAACTCTGGCCCCGCGTGGCCGCCACCGGCAGGCTGCGCGTGGGCGAGCACGAAATCACGACGCTCGTCCGCACCTACGGCGACGCGCCGCCGGGCACGGCCGTGGCGCTCCTCGGTTCGCAGGGCTTCATCGAGGTGGCCGTCGTCGAAGGCCGCGCCGACATCCGGCTCGCCGCAGCCGTGGGCACGCCGGTGTACTTCCGCTAGAGCGTCCCGAGTATCATCCGCGGACGCGCAGCAAGGAACCTTCATCATGCCTACCACCGACGACCTGCGGCGCTGGGATCGCGAGCACGTCTGGCACGCGTTCACGCAGATGCAGGAGTACGAGCCGCTCCTGATCGAATCGGGGCAGGGGGCCACGCTCGTCGACACGGCCGGCAACGCCTATCTCGACGGCTCGGCGAGCATGTGGTGCAACGTCCACGGCCACCGCCACCCGCGGCTCGACGCCGCCCTCCGGGCCCAGCTCGAGAGGGTCGCCCACACGACGAACCTCGGCCTCTCGAACCCGACCACCGTGGAGCTCGCCCGCCGACTCGTCGAGATCGCGCCGCCGGGCCTCGAGAAGGTGTTTTTCACCGGCGATGGTTCGAGCGCGATCGAGGCGGCGCTCAAGATGGCGTTTCAATACTGGCGGCAGGCCGACCCGCCGCAGCCGGCCCGGACGCGGTTCGTGGCAATCGGTGAGGCCTACCACGGCGACACGCTGGGCGCGATCGGCGTCGGCGGCGTCGATCGGTTCACGGCGATGTTCGCCCCGCTCACGTTCGACGCCATCCGCATCCCTTCGCCCGGCGGCCCGTGCCCGCACACCGGCGGCCCGGCCCCGTCGCTCGCCGACGCGCTCGCCGGGCTCGAGCGGATCCTGATCGAGCACGCCGGCACGATCGCCGGGCTCGTGATGGAGCCGCTCATGCAGGCGGCCGGCGGGATTCTCGTGCACCCGCCGGGCTTCCTCCGCGGCGTGCGCGAACTCACCGCGAGACACGACGTCCTGCTCATCCTCGACGAGGTGGCCACCGGCTTCGGCCGCACCGGCACGATGTTCGCGTGCGAGCAGGAGCAGGTCGTGCCCGACATCCTCTGCCTCGCGAAGGGACTCACGGCCGGCTATCTGCCGCTGGCCGCGACACTCACCACCGCGCGGATCTGGGACGCCTTCCTCGGGACCCACGCCGACCGCCGCACGTTTTTCCACGGCCATACGTACGGCGGCAATCCGCTCGCCTGCGCCGTAGGGCTCGCATCGCTCGACATCTTTCGCGACGAGGGGGTGCTCGCGTCGCTCCCGCCGAAAATCGCCAGGCTGAGCGATCACGTGGCCCGGCTCGCAACGCTCGACCACGTGGGCGACGT
Source organism: Pirellulales bacterium (assembly GCA_040397685.1). Lineage (GTDB taxonomy): Bacteria > Planctomycetota > Planctomycetia > Pirellulales > UBA1268 > RGVT01. The sequence continues at coordinate 2,308 of JBBAVM010000095.1, read as the reverse complement.
GCGACAGTGCGGGCTCGTGGCGGGCATCGACCTCGTGGCCGACAAGGCGTCGCAGAAGCCTTACCCCTGGCAGGAGCAGCGCGGCACGAAGGCCTGCCTCGCGGCCCGCCCCCACGGCGCGCTCCTCCGCCAGCTCGGCGACACGGTCGTGCTCATGCCGCCCCTGTGCATCACGCTCGACGAGATCGACCGCCTCGCCGCCGCGGCCGAAGCGGGCATCATCGCCGTCACGAAAGGTTGATGCTTCACCGGCAATAGTGCGGAGAGGCTCGGGGTTGCCCCTACCGTTGAGGCGGCGTATTTGACCAGCGCAGGCAGGATGCCGGAGCGCAGGCAAATCCGAGTGAGCCGAAGCCCAGGAGGGCGAAGGCGAACGTCCGGCGAGACGGTACGGGGCAACCCTGAGCCGGGTTACTCCTCTGACCCTCGCGATCTACTGCACGACGCTCTTGCTGCCTTCGGTCGAGCCGCCGATCGGGGCGCCCTCCGGCATGGGGCGGCCGGCCGTGGGGATGCCGAGCCGATGGAGTTCCTCACGCAGCGCCCGGAACTGCTCGAAGCTGTCGGGGTAGCACCAGAGCGTGACGGTCGTGTCGGGCCGAATCTCGCCGATCACGCGACGAAACCGCGAGTGCGGCTGGAGGGCCTCCTCGAGCGTCTCGCCGATGCCCGGGCTGGATGGCCGCACGACCCACTCGCGCGACCGCACGAGCACCTGCCCCCGCGCCTGGTCCACCTTCACATCGATGACGTAGTCGAGCGAGAAGTCCTGGGTCGGACCGACCGTCTCGATGCGCTGGGCCATCGACGAGAGCGAGCCGGAGTGCCGGCGGGTCTGGGTCTTGGCCAGTTCGAAGAGTTCGACGAGCGGGATGTAGGCGATCCTTCCCTGATCGATCTGAAAATGCAGCTCGTCGCCGGTCACGGTGCGGGCGATCGGCGTCGGATAGGCGAGCACCTCCTTGGTCGTCGCCGGAGCATGGGCGATCCCCTCGGCCTCGAGCGTGCAGCGCCGCAGCTCCTCCTCGAGTTCCTTCCGGCGGGCGGCGGCCTCCGCGGCCGCGACGCGGGTTTTGTCGGTGGCCTCCTTGCGCCGCTCGACCTCGACCTTCGCCGCCGCGACGGCCGTGGCGAGTGCCACCCGCGACTCTCCGGCGAACGTCGCCGCCGTGGCGACCGTGCGGGCCTGATCGGCCAGGTCGGCGATCTCGCTCTCGGCCATCGCAGCCGCCTTTTCGAGCTCGACCACCTCGCGTTCGAGTTCGGCGGCCTTCGCCTTCGCCTGCGGGGCGGCCGTGAGCACGATCTGCTGCACCCGCCCACCCACCACCATCACGAGGATGATGAGGATGCCGACGATGTTCGTGACGACGTCGAGGAAGGAGTCTTGGCCGGCGGCGCTGATGTCTTCGGGCTTGGGGCGGGGCATGGTCGAGGGTCCAAAAGGGCTGGGGCGGCGGGCTCAACGCTCCTCGTGCAGATAGCTCGTGCGTTGCACGGGCGGGAGGTTGCGAATCTCGTCCTCGCGGCCGTTGGGGCGGGTGTCGAGACCGCTGTCCGCGAGCAGCCGTTCGAGATCATCGCGTCGCGATCGTCCCTCGGGCGTGGCCGACAGCACGAGTTGCGGCTTCCAATACATGCGGTCGCCCGCGAGGCCCCATTCTCCGACCCGGGCATGGATGGCCTTCACGAGCGGATCGATCGCCGCGGCGGTATCGCCGTCGACCGGGATCCGGGTGCAGATCCGTCGGCCGCTGTCCTCGAGCAGCCGCAGTTCGTTGAGGTCGCACTCGATCTGGATGGGACGCGTGATGGGGATCGGCCGGTCCTGCGTCGCGAGACTCGCCCAGTTTTTGCCGCGGGCCTGTGCCAACGAAACGTTCGCCGAGGCCGAGCTCACGCTCCCCGCCGCCTGCGGCCCGCTCCCCGCTCCCCCGCGCTGCATCAACCCCGGCATGGCCTCACCACCGGCTGCCTGCGCGGCGTTAACGCCACCGATCGAAGACCCACTGCCGCCCGCGCCGCCTGCGGTCTGCCCGGCAGCGCCGGGCATGCCGACCGACACCGATCCGCCTCCACCGCCCGACGCACCGGATTCGTCACCGCCGTCGGAGCCTCCGCCACCACCGAACTTCGAACCCTTCGCATAGCGGCCATTGCCGCCGGAACCCCCACCCGGACCGCCTGGTCCCGGTCCAACGCCACTCGGACTGGACGCACCGGAACCCAGGGCACCAGGACCAGCCACACTCTGACCTCCGAGAATCACGTCGCCAGTGCCTGGCGTCCCATCGGCACCCGCGTCGTC
>JBBAVM010000094.1:0-13166 GCA_040397685.1 Pirellulales bacterium | reverse complement strand
GCCACCAGTCGATCGGCCAGGTGTTCGGCGGCACGATCGTGCGGGCGAAGCAGCTGATGCACGGCAAGGTGGACCGGATCGAGCATGCGGGGGTGGGGCTGTTCACGGGCCTCGCAAGCCCGATCGACGCGACCCGCTACCACAGCCTCGTCATCGATCCGCCGACGCTGCCCCGCGACTTCGAGGTGGATGCCTGGTCGTGGGCCCCGGACGGCTCGCGGGAGATCATGGCGATCCGCCACATGACGCTGCCTGTCTACGGCGTGCAGTTCCACCCCGAGAGCTTCCTCACGCCGGCCGGCTACGACCTCCTCCGGGCGTTCCTGCACACGTAGGACAGGCTTCAGCCTGTCGGATCAAAGGCCTGTCACGGTTCATGATCGACCTCGCCGATGCGATCGCGCTCGTCGAAACGCATGCGACTCCGCTGCCGCCGCGGCGGCAGCGGCTGCTCGACGCCTGCGGCCTCGCGCTCGCCGAGCCGGTCGTGTCCGACGTCGATTCCCCGCCCTGGGATCGCGCGATGATGGACGGCTTTGCGGTGCGGGCCGCCGACGTCGCCGCCACCGACGGCGACGTCGAGCTCGACGTGGTCGTGGATCTCGCCGCGGGCGACGTCACGGCGCTCGTGATCGGCCCCGGCTCGTGCGCCCGGATCATGACCGGAGCGCCTCTTCCCCCGGGAGCCGACGCGGTGATCCCGATCGAGTGCACCGTGGGCGACGCCGCGGGCGGCCATGCGGGCAGCCGGGTGAAACTCCGCGCCGGGAAGTTCCGTCCGGGGCAGCATGTCGCCCGGCAGGGGGCCGCGTTTCGCCGCGGTGCCGACGTGCTGCCCGCCGGCATCGTGCTCGGCGCCGCCGAGGTCGGGCTTGCGGCCGAGGCGGGGGCGACGCACGTGGCCGCCGCGTGCCGCCCGCGGGTCGCGATCCTCTCCACCGGCAGCGAACTGGTGCCGCCCGAGGCGACACCCGCCTTCGGTCAGACCCGCAACTCGAATGGCCCGATGCTCACGGCCGCCGTGCGGCTCCTTGGCGCCGAACCGATCCCACTCGGCATCGTGGCCGACCGGCCCGAGGCGATCCGCGCCGCCGTGGCCCAGGGCCTGGCGGCCGACGTGCTCTTGCTCTCGGGCGGCGTGTCGGCGGGCGACCTCGACCTCGTGCCGGAGATTCTCCGCGCCTGCGGCGTTGACAAGGTGTTTCACAAGGTCCGCCACAAGCCGGGCAAGCCCGTGTGGTTCGGCGTCACGCGTCGCGACACGGCCGCCCCCACGCTCGTCTTCGGCCTGCCCGGCAATCCTGCAAGCAGCCTCGTGTGTTTCGAACTCTTCGTGCGGCCGGCACTCATGATCCTCCGCGGGAGGCCGGCGGACGCGTGGCACCTGCCGCGGGCCCGGGCCCGGCTCGCGGCCCCTGCGAAGGCCGCCGCCGACCGGCCCGTCTATCTCCCCTGCCGACTCGCAGGCCCGCCGGACGCGCTCCAAGCGACACCCTTGCCCTGGACCGGCTCTTCCGACTTGAAGGGCTTCGCGGGTACGAACGGCTACCTCGCACTCCCCGCCGGCGGCGGCACGCACCCCGCCGGCACCGACGTCGAAGTCGTGCTGCGAGCGATTCACTGAAGCACCGGCTTCGGGCTCCCCACATCCCGTGATCCGGACGCTCGCTGCGCCCCTCCTGGGCTTCGCTCGCTCGGACTCACTGGCGCTCCGCCATCCTGGCTTCGCTGGTGAGTAACGCCGGCTCCCGGGACATGGGGAGCCCGAAGCCTCGTCAACTGGAATCGGGGAGGCGAGGGGTCGCCCCTACCAATCGAGCCGGCTTTGCCCGGGCACCGATTCGCCGCAGGCGAATTGGTCGGCGAAGCCATGGATGGCGCAGCGCAGTCGGCAGGAGTGAACGAAGCCTGGAAGGCGGAGTGAACGTCCGGCGAGATGGTTGGGGCGACCCCTCGCCGGGTTGAGCCACTCGACGCACGCGTCGGCAGCCGCGCTAGGAGCGGTGGAAGTGGACGTGCAGCCAGCGGCCGCCCACCTTGTGCCACAGCCGCGTCTCCTGCGACGAGACCGTGATCGGCCTGCCGTCGGCGTCGAGCTTCTGCACGAGCCGCACGTAGGCCACGAGGGCGGCGGCATCGCCGAGGAGCCGCACCTTCGGGGCCACCATGGTCGTCGTGAGCTGCTTCGGCGGCTGGGCCTTGCCGCCGCCGAGCTTGAAATAGAACTCGTGGAACGGGAGGCCCTGCACGAGGTGGCCTGCGGCCTCCGCCTCGAAGCAGGTGACGTCTTCGGCCACGAGGCTGCGGTAGGCGTCCCAGTCGCCCGCTGCGATCGCATCGAGCAGCTGCTGGCTCAGCTTGAGGAGTTCGTTGACGACCGGATCGGTGGACGGGGCGAGGACGGATGTGGGCATGGGAGTGGCGGGGGTTAGGGAGTGACGAGTCCCAGGGAGACGAGCTTGTCGAGGCATTCGTCGCGCTCGCGGCAGCGCTCGAGCCCCTGCCAGGAGGCATCCTGCGCAACGAGAAAGTCGGCCCGCGATGCCGGGAAGCCCCGGCCACCGCTCTGGGCGACGAGCCGCGCGATCACGCCGCGGTCGAGCTTCGTGAGCCGCATCGCCTCGACGCGGTAGTCGAGGAACGCCTCCCACACGAGCGGGAAGAGCGGCTGCACGATCTCGTGGCCGATCGTTTCGGCGTAGCGGCGGATCTCGAGCTGGGCGTGAGTGTCCATCCGCAGCGCGAGGAAGTGGAGGAGGTTGTGGAGGTCGATCTTCCAGTAGGCCTCGGTGTAGGTGGAGAGCGGCAGATCCTTGCGGGCCTGCTCGCGGGCGATGCCGGCCCCGAGCCGCGCCTCGTAGACGGTGCGGGCCTGTTCCTGGAGTTCATGCTCGGCCTGCGAAAGCCGCTCGCCCAGGTCGGCTGCGACGAGCCCGGCCGAACCCTGGCGGTTGTTCGTGGCCTGGCCGCGCCACTCGCCGGCGCCCGTCGCCTGCATCGAGTCGATGGCGAGCGAGTACCGCGTCGAGTATTCGTTGACACTCGCCGTGCGGTGGCGGATCCACTGCCGCCAGCAGTCCATCGGCACCCGCACCACGAACTTCAGCTCCGCCATCTCGAACGGCGTTGTGTGTGCATGCCGCAGGAGATAGCGGATGAGCTGCCGATCGTCGCTCACCTTGCGGGTGCCTTCGCCGTAGCTCACGCGGGCGGCCTGCACGACGGCGCCGTCGTCGCCCATGCAATCGACGAGGGCGACGAAGCCGTCGTCAAGCACCGGGAACTTCTTCCAGCGGAGCGATTCCAGGAGCGCGGCGCGGTCGGGGCTCGAGGGCGCGGGGGCGGTCATCGCGTGGGGTTCCAGGGAGCGGAACCGCACAGGATGGGGCACCGGGAACCGGCGGTCAATCCTTCGCCAAAAGCTCCTGCAAGAGCGTGGCGAGTTGGCGGGCGTCGTCGGACTTCACGACGTGCGCGATGCGGGTCTTCGGCACCCCGAGTTTGGCGAGCGACTTCTCGATCGTCTCCCAGAGCTTGGCCCGCTTCTTGCCCTCGGCGAGGTAGAGGTCGGTCACCTGCTCGCCCAGCCGCTGAAGGAGGGCGGTGTCGAGGTTCTCGTAGTAGTTTTTGACGACCGACTGCTGGTATTTCGTGAGTTCCGCCATGGCCCCGTGTCTCCGCTCCAGTGGAAGCCCTTTCCCAGGCTGGCTACAGTATCGGACACCGGCCCCTTTCCCATCGAGAGAAACCGATGCCCACGATCACGTTCACGAACGAGAAGAAGGAAATCCAGGTCCCGGAGGGGGCCAACCTGCGGAAGGAGGCCCTGCGGGCCGGCGTGGCCCTCTATCCCGGCATCCACAAGGTGGCCAATTGCCACGGGTTCGGCACCTGCGGTTCCTGCCGGGTGCTGATCACGAAGGGGATGGAAAACACGAGCAAAAAGGGGATCCTCGAGGCGGCCAGGCTCGGCGTGTCGCTCGCGTACATCGGCAACGAGGACACCATGCGGCTGGCCTGCCAGACGAAGGTCAAGGGCGACATCAGCGTCACGACCTGCCCGCCCCTGAATCTCTTTGGTGAAAACTTTTTCAGTTGAGAGAAGTCATCGCCATCGTGAAGCCGTTCGTGGCGGAGCGGGTGCTCGATGCCCTCAAGTTCGCCCCGCTCGAGGCGTGCACCGTCCGCGAGGTGAAGGGCTTCGGTCGGCAGAAGAGCTACCTCGACCAGTATGGCGACAGCGAGTATTCGCTCGCGTTCCTGCCGAAGGTCGAGATCCAGGTGTGGGTGGACGACGCCCGCGCGGACGAGGTCGTCGAGCGGATCGTGAGCGTGGCCCGCACCGGCCGCATGGGCGACGGCAAGATCTTCGTGCTGCCCGCGATCGCCGCGGTGTAGGACAGGCTTCAGCCTGTCGGAAACACGGACAGGCTGAAGCCCGTCCTACTTCAAGAAAATGCCGGTCGCATACCAGATGCCGTTGGAGCCGCGGCGGATGTCGTAGCCGTAGGCGGCCTGGGGGCTCCTCACGGCGTTCCAGTGGCCGCCCGACTGCCGCCAACTCGCCACGCAATCGAGGCACGAGTCGAGAAGATCCTGATGTTCCCAACTCTCCGCGCACACTTCCGCCGCGCCGCCGCGGCCGGCGGCGATCCGCTGGGAACGCGTCTCCCAGCCGTGGTGCCCCTGCCGGCGAATCCGGGCCTGGTGCGCCGCATGGGCCTCGGCCTCGGCGCAGAGCGCGGGATCGCAGGTGCCGGAGGTGCTCTGCGGATTCTCCGGGTGGAGGCGAACGGCCAGGATCATCGACCGCTGCGTCAGTGAGGCCTGGGGCAGCGCGGCGAGTTCGTCGATATGCGCGGGACTGAACGAGTAGAACTTGCCGGCGGACCGCGGCAGGATCGAGACGATCCGGCCCGCGTACGGACCGCCGGTGTGATCGACGACGAACACGCCCGGCCCGCGCCGCATTTCGGCGAGGCTCGGATCGCCCACGAGGGCGGCTCCACCGGCATCCATGCCCAGCCGGCAGAAGACCCACGGCGTGCCGCTGGCGGCGAAACGGTTTTGCACGTCCGCCCGCTCCAGCCGGCTACCGGCCGGATCATCCGGCGCGCCTGTCGTGGGTTCGACGGAGACGAGCAGCAGCGCCGCGGAGTCTCGGGCAGCCGCGGTGGCTGCCGCATAGTCGTCGATCCGTTGCACGGCCGCCTGCGGCCGGTCGCCTATCGAAGGCGGGGCGGGCGTGGCCCCCACGGCAGGTGCGGCCAAGAGTTCGAGGACGATGGCCGCGATCGTACCGGCCGCGAGGGAGCATCCGAGGAGTGTGCGAAGGCGAGGGGGCGAAGGCAGCGGCATGGCGGGCTCCTGTGGGACAAAGACAAAAGAAGGGGGGAGGGGCGGGAGCGATCAGGCAGGACACTCGTTGTGGGCTCTCGGGCCGCCGCCCGACAAGCGGGGAGGGCCGCAAAAGAATTCACGATTGCGGCAACTTTGCTGGACTTACGGCCTGCGCAAAATGGCGGAAGTCGAGCGTTGACAGCCGCTTGCGTCCATCTGGCGTGAAAACCCGAAAACTCCTCGGCAAAAGGGGGGGTGAGCCACGTCGGGAGGCTGCTGTGGAGTGGAAGTCAGCGGCCGGGCTAGACTCCCGCTCCGTTCCTCCCGTTCCCAGGCCGCCGAGCGGCCGTCACGAGACAGGCATCCCGACATGGAAGTGTTCCGCTTCAGCCACAACCGCTTGCCGCCCCGCAACTTCCGCTCGGGTGTTCGGCTGGCCGCCCTGCTCGCCGCGATCGGGGCAGGGGCCGTCGGAGTGCAGCCTGGCTTCGCCACGGATTTGGCTTCTCTCGCCAGCAACCCGCTCGGGACGACGGAGGCGTTCCGCCCGGTTTCCGAGGGTGGTCTGGCGGCCGCGGCCGCGAAACTTCGGGCTGCGCTGGTCCCGCTCGACAGCCTGCTGGCCCGCAGCCCGAGCGGCGCCGACTGGAAGAAATACCTCGACTGGCCCGTCCTCCAGGCCCAGGCCGCGAGCGGTACGGCCGCCGACCCTGCCGCGCTGCGCCGCCTGCAGAAACTGCTGGATGCGGGCGAAAACGGTCTCGAGATGCACCAGTTCGTGGCGGTGCGGCGAGCGGTGGCCGCGTATGCCGAGGCCGCGGAGGCGGCGAAAAATCCCGAGGCTCAGGCGACCTACGGCCAGCGGCTCGAGAAACTGGCCGCCGCCGTCGCCGCCGGCGCCGCCACCGGCACCACCGAGGCGCTCGACCCGGTGGGGCCGTTGCTCGCGAAACTCGCCGACTCCGGCCAGGCCCCGGGCGTCGTGGCCCGCGTTCGGAGCGCGGTCGATCGGCCCAATCTCTACCTCGACATCGACGAGAGCCTGCTGGGCTCTGCCGTGAACCGGGTCGTCGATGAGCGGGCACCGATCAACGACACCGTCCTCGGCACCCGTGTCCGGGGCAGCGGTCACACCCAGGGCCTCGTCCTCCTCGACTTCGTGCCGGCGCTCGACCGGGCGATCGTGGACATCGCCCTCGACGCCACCAATCATTCCGACACCCGGGGCAGCCAGGGGCCCGTCACGGTCCACACGCTCGGCACGACGAAGGTCGATGCCCGCAAGCGGATCATGATCGACGACCAGCGTGTGACGGCCCTGCCCGTCGAGGCCCATGCATCGACGACGACCAAGACCGCGGGCATCGGCGTCAACAAGCGGTTTGGCCAGCGGCTGATTCGCAAGATCGCCAGTCGCAAGATCGCGGAGATGCGGCCGAAGGCCGAGGCGATCTCCGAGCAGAAGGCCCGCGAGCGGGTGCGGCACCAGTTCGACACGCAGACGGCGGGGGCGATCGCGAATGCCCAGTCCGACTACCAGCGCAAGTTTCGCCAGCCGCTCATGGAGCGGGGCTGGTATCCAGAAATGCTCAACCTGAGCACGAGCGCCGATACGTTCTCCATCGTCGCCCGCAAGGCGCTGGCCGATCAGATCGCGGCCTTCACGCCGCCGCCGGCCATCGACCCCGATGCCGTGATGGCGGCCCGCGTGCATGAAACGCTCGTCAACAACGTCGCCGAGATCACACTCGGCGGTCGCACGATCACGCAGCAGTTCGTCGAGGAGCAGATCAAGAAGAACAACGCCAGCCTGCCCGAGGCGCTCGGCAACGACGCCGACCAGCAGCCGTGGTCGATCACGTTCGCGAAGCGGAAGCCGGTCGAACTCGACGCCGACGACGGCCGCGTGAAGATGACCGTCCGCGGCACCAAGTTCACCTCGGGCGACCGGGAGTTTCCCGCCATGGACATCTGGGCCGCGTATCGGATCGAGCCGGCCGACGGACGGATGCGCCTCGTCCGCGACGGCGACGTGCAGATCTACCCGCCGGGATTCGTGCCCGGCGGCGGCGAGAAACTCAGCGTGGCGGAAACGTCGCTGCGGCGGATTCTCCAGAAGCGGTTCGGCAAGGTGTTCAAGGAGGTGGTGGACGTCGAGCCGCTCAAGATGCCGGGGCAGTTCGAGGCCGCCGGGCCCCTCCCGATGGAACAGCTCGTCGCGCGCAAGGATGGCTGGGTGGCCGCCGGGTGGCGGAAGAAAGACCCGGTCGTCTCCGCCTCGGAGCCCACGCTGGCGGCATTCGCGCCATGACGAAGGCCGATCTCCTCGCGGCCCTCGACGCGGCCGAGGCCGGCCGTTTGGAGGAGGCGCACGCCAGCGTGCAGCGCGACGAGTCCGACGCGATCGCCTGCTGGATCCATGCCGTGCTGCACGCGATCGAGGGCGACCGCGGCAACGCCCGCTACTGGTTCGCGAAGGCAGGCAAGCTCGATCGCGCTGACAACGCCCCAGCGGCCGAACTCGCCGCGATCCGCGCCGCGCTCGCAACGCCATCGTAGGACAGGCTTCAGCCTGTCATGCCTCAATGCGCCCACTCCGGCTTCGGGCTCCCCATATCCCGTCGCCGGACGTTCGCCTGCGCCCTCCAGGCTCCGGCTCACTCGACTCCGACTGCGCTTCGGCATCCTGCCTGCGCTTGTCTGCATACGCCGGCTCCCGGGACACGGGGAGCCCGAAGCCTCCCCAAGCCGAAGCAAACCTGAGGCACCATCGACGAATTGAGCGTTGATCACCGACGAGTGCGGTGCCGAATCAATCCAGCAGCCACGAGTCCCATGGCGGCAAGCATGAGCGAGGACGGCTCCGGCACGACGACCGGGTCGTACGCCAGCCAGACGTCGGCCGGCTGCCCAAAACCGCTGCTGTTGCCGGCAAGAAACGAAATCACCGGCCAGTTGTTGGCATCGAAGTCGAGCCCGACCCGATGCTGCGGCAGAAGCGTGCTCATGGTCGTACCCGACGCGACCGTGAACGAGGTCACTGTGTGCAAGGCCCAGTCCTTGACGCCATTTTTATAGGCATACATGAGCGAACTCGAACCGGAGGACGTGCTTGCCATCCACGCCAGGCCGATCCCGCCGATACCGTCTGCGGCGATCGTGGGCGTGTTGGAGAACATGCTGCTCGGGAGGGGAAACGACGAGGTTTTCCACTGGCCAGATATGACGTCGAAGTGGGACGCATGGACACCGAATGTCGATGAGATAAATCCGGAGTAGGCGATGAATGGCCGCCCGATCGAGTCGATCGCGAGGTCGCCGCCGAAGATCGTGCCGCTCGCGACAATCGCGGAATTCCAGCCCGGCACGGGGCTTTTTTCGTAGTAGGACAGCACGCCATTCGAACTCGTCACCACGCCGATGCTGCCGAATGGCGAGGCCGCGATGCTCTGGACCGTGGGAAGGCTCCCGGGCGTGAGCCCCGATCCGGCCAGCGCGTCGGCGGATGCCGTGACGAGCGTGCCAGCCTGGTCGAATGCCAGCCCTTGTACGTTTAAGATCGGGTTTGCAAAGCCTGTCGTGCGCCGCCCGACGATGGCGCTGCCTGTCTGGCCTCCGAACGGCGAGGCGGTGAGAGACACCCCGACCCGCCCATCGCTGCTCGATTTTGCCGACAGGGTTCCTGTGCCCGAGAGAATGTTCGTGCCGATCCGGCTCCAGAAGGTGTTCGTCGTGGGATTGCGTACGGGCGACAGTGCGTAGGCCTGCGTCGTGCTGCTGTCGTGGGAAAACACGACCGGCCAGGATTTTGCGTCGCCCATGCCGACGGCCGTCTGAGCACTCGTCGAGGTCGTGTGCCCGGTCCGCTGGAATAGCCAGAGCAGGCTGTTGGCGTCGGCCGCCCGGGCACCCGCGGGGGAGAGGCCAGCCATGACGAGCGCGACGAACAAGACGAACAACGGGATGCGATGGGGCACGAGGGCCTCCGAGAATGAAAGGCGAAAATCGGCACTCACTCTAACAGGCCCCCCCCCCCCCCCCCATGCTGTCAACGGGCGGGTGTGCCACGCGGAGCGGTTCGGCAGGGCGGCCAAGCGGGTCGCGTGGAGACGAGAAGCGGAAAAACTGTTATTCGGCTTTCATGAAGGCGACCATCACCGTGACAAGCCGACGGTCGCCTCGACGGGAGCCCGAAGCGCGAGCAAGGGAGAGGGCCGGTCCCTCGCTTGCGCTTCGGGCTTTCGTGAAGGGAGGGAGGCGAGGGGTTGCCCCTACCATTGAGCCGGCTTGACCGACCAGCGAAGCCATGGATGGCGCAGCGGAGGCAAATCCGAGTGAGCCGTAGCCTGGAGGGCGGAGGCTAACGTCCGGCGAGACGGTACGGGGTAACCCCGAGCCGGATTGGGCGAGTTCGGGCATGACAGGCTGAAGCCTGTCCTACTCCTTGAGCGTCGGGGCCAGGGGCTCGAACGGGCGGATCCAGATCGAGCGGAACTGGACCGGGTTGCCGTGGTCCTGGAGGCGGATCGGCAGGGCATCCGGATGCGCTGTGTAGCTCGGCGGGGCGTGGAAGAACGTGTCGCCCTTGATCATGGTGTCGGAGTGGATCGCGACGCCGTTGTGGAGCACGCTGACCCGGCCCGGCTTCGCGAGCGACCCGTCGGCCGCGAACCGCGGCCGGTTGAAGAGGATGTCGTAGGTCTGCCATTCGCCCGGCCTGCGGCAGGCGTTTACGGCGGGGGGCTGCTGCTTGTAGAGCGCGCCGCACTGGCCGTCGAAGTAGGTGACGGGCTTGTCCGTGCCGTCCTGGAACGAGTCGAGGATCTGGATCTCGTACTTGTCCATGAGGAACACGCCGGAGTTGCTCCGCTGCTGCCCCTTGCCCGCGGTGTCGGCGGCGGTGCGAAACTCGACATGGACCTGGCAGTCGCCGAATCCCTGCTTCGTGCGGATGTCGCCCTTGCGCACCGTCGCGACGCCGTCGGCCACGTTCCACCCGCCGCCGTTGTCCCACTGATCGAGATTCGTGCCGTCGAAGAGCACGACGGCGTCCGAGGGGACCGGTGCGGGCGACTGCGGGGCCGGTCCCGGATCGACCACGCGGGGCTGCGGCCACTCCACCGGGCTCCTCCACTCCACGCCCTGGCCAGTCTGCCCGCCCATGAGGTGGTAGCGCCGCGAGCGGATCGATTCGGTGAGATCGCGGGCCTTCGCCTCGGCGTCGCCGAGCGGCTGCCCGGGCGGCACGCCGGGCCGCTGATGACCGGCCGCCGCGAGGTAGGCGTCGCGCAGCACTTCCATCCGCCGCTTCACGTCCGGCACGAAGGCGGCGAAGTGCTCGGGCGTCTCCTTCGCGGCCAGGCCGTGCGCGCCCAGGCCCCTGAAGAAGCCGCGGGCAAACGCCCAGTGGCCTGCCTCGTTGGGGTGGACGGTGTCCGGGGCGAACACCGTCTGCGGATCCTTGCCGCGCGCCGCAGCGAGCAGTTCCTTCATCGGACCGTGGATGTCGATCACGGTCCAGCCACCGGCCCGCTTTGAGACGAGCCACTGCGAGTAGGCGTCGAGCACGGCGTCATAGTCAGTCTTGCCGGCAGGCCCGTCCTTGTCGGGCCTCTGGTCGTAGACCGGCGGCGTGAGGTGGATGATCTTGGCGCCGGCCTTCTCGACCGCATCGTGGAGCCGCTGGATACCGTCCTTGAATCTCGCGAACCGCGCCTCGTCGAGCGGCTGGTAGATGCCGCAGTTCATCCCGTAGCAGGCGATCACGAGATCGGGGCGGCCCACGCGCAGCACGCGCTCGAGTCGCTCGTGCAGGTCGGGCCGGGGAAACTTCCCGCCGGCATGCCCCTCCTCGGAGAGCCCCGACACCGTCTCGCTCGAGAGGCCCATGTTGATCAGGTCGCCCGTCCAGCCCTCGCCCTCGAGCCACGCGATGACGGGCACGAGCCAGCCCCCGCCGTAGGTGATCGAGTCGCCGAGGACGACGATCCGCTTCGCACCGAGCACGAGGTCGCGAGGCGAAGCAGGTTCGGCTGCCGTCAGGGGAGCGGCGGACGCCACCAGGCAGGCTGCGAGCAAGGGGATGATCGAAGACACTTTCATGGCACGCAGACACGGCTTCATGGCAGGGGCTCCCTGGGCGTGACGTCGAACGTGGCGACGTCGTCGTACTCGCGGCGTTCCCACCGCAGAATCGTACCCGGATCGTCGGGGTTGAGAACCGGAAACACATGCACCGGCCGGATCGTGATCCGGAACCCCGGGTGCCCGTCGCGCCGCGCGACGTCCACCTCGACGTGGCCGTAGTGCTTGCCGCCCGACTCGAGCACGTCGCCGGACCAGTGCTCCGGGGCGTGGTCGTGGGCGAGAAAGACCTGGTTGTCGTTCGTCGCGCCGTCGTCGGGCCCGCGCAGCGCATCCCCGCCGATGCCCACGTCGTAGTAGTGCACGCCCTCGACGACGGAGTGCTCGTACATCTCGTCGTGGCCCGAGAAGACGGCCTGCACGCCGTGCCGCCGGAGCAGGGGGGCGAGCGACCGCAGCGGCTGGCCCGAGTGGGGGTTGGCGCCCCGGCCCGATCCGGGAGGCAGCCCGTGTGGGCCCGACGAGTAGGGGGCGTGGTGGAACTGCACGAAGATGATCCGGCCGGCGGCGGCCGCGGCGGCAAGTTCGCGCTCGAGCCAGGCATACTGCGCCGAGCCGGGGCCGATGTCGGGGACGTGCGGCGCGTCGGCCCGGTCGAGATCGTGGTTCGTGTCGTCGGAGCCGTCGTCGCTGCCGCTGTTGGTCGTGTCGAGCGTGAGGAGGGCGACGGGCCCGAAATCGAGCCGATGGTAGCGTTCCTCGTGCCGCTCGTCGGCCGCGCCGTTGGCCGGGTGCTCGAAGTAGGTGAGGAACTTCATCGCACCGACGAGGGCCGCGCGTCCGGAGTGGCCACCGAAGTCCTGCGCGGGATCGGTGGAGGCGGGGCCGCCGAAGATCTCGTGGTTGCCGAGCGCCGCCACGATCGGCACCCGTGAGGCCAGCGTGCCGAAGTCACCGGCGTTGTGCCGCCAGAACTCGTCCCAGTCGCGCTGCTCGCCGCCGCTCTCGACCAAGTCGCCGACCACGCTCACGAGCGCGGGATTGCCGGCCCGCAGGCTCTCGGCGGCCCGCGCGGCGATGAGCGCGAGGTTCATGCGGTAGCCTGTCGTCTCGTCGGCGGGGTAGCGGCCATTCACCCAGCGCGGCCGCGGTCCGCCCGGCAGCGCAGGTGAGGCGGGCCATTCGACCCGGTTGCCGCGCGACTCCGGCTGCGTCTCGCTGTCGGCGTAAAAGAACAGCCTGACCGCTCCGCCGGGGCCCACGTCGCCCGGCCGCGGGGCGGTCGTGAGGATGGCCTTCACCGTGTCGCCCCCTTGTTCGACGGCGTAGGGGTAGCTGGTCGCCGGCTCCAGTCCCGCCACGCGGACCGAATGCAGGAAGGGCGCGGTGCCGAGGCGGTCGTCACGCCGCTCGTTCGGCTGATAGGCGAGTTCGAGGCAGAGCACCGGGGCCGACTCGATCGTACGGCCGGCCACCGACAGCTTTCCCGGCGTGTCGTCGTTCGACAGCCAGCGGACGGTCATCGCATCCGGGGCCGGGTTTTGCAGGTAGGGACGCACCCGGAAGGCCGGGGCCGGCACCGGCTCCGCGGCCCGTGCCACGGCGGCGAGGGCGACGACGCCGACCCACAGCCCGGCCCGGCCGCACATCTCACTTGCTCCCGACGGGCGTGGCCCCGGTGCGGATCGCGAACAGGTGGCTCTTGTTGGCGATGTAGAGCGTGTCGCCCGCCACGATCGGCG
>JBBAVM010000093.1:0-13364 GCA_040397685.1 Pirellulales bacterium | reverse complement strand
CAATCCTGTTCGGCACGGCAGTTGCGGCTCCGTGGGGCAAGCGTCCCGCTTGCCTTTGTAGGACAGGCTTCAGCCTGTCATGCCTCAACTCGCCCAACCCGGCTCAGGGTTGCCCCGTACCATCTCGCCGGGCGCTCACTGCGCCCATCCGTGGGCTGCGTTCGCTCGGACCTGCCTGCGCTCCGCCATCCTGGCTGCGCTGGTCAGCTACGCCGGCTCAATGGCAGGGGCAACCCTTCGCCTCCCGTTTCTTGGGAGAGCACGGCTTGAGGCCACCAAACGCGCAGCAGCGAACCCCGCGTGCCGATGAGGTAGTACCAGACCATCTGGTACATCGCCCGGTTCGGCTTCTCGCCCGTGTAGATCAGAATCAGCATGCAGACGATCATGACGCAATACGCCTGGATCTCCACGCCGTTGTGCTTGTCGGAGACCAGGTGCTTGCAGCCGAGCAGTTGCTTGAACGTGCGGAAGAACATCTCGATGATCCACCGCAGGCGATACATCTCCGCGATCAGTTCAGCCGGCAGATCGAGCCGATTCGTGACGAGGCGTAACACACCGTCACAGTGCGGTCCCTTCCACCCTCGGCTGCTCTCGTGTGGCTTCACCGCCACGCAGATGAGCCGCACCGGATGATCCGGTCGCGTGCGGTGCTTCGACTTCCATCCCAGGTCAACGATCTCGTCGCTGACGACGCTCGCGGCACGATCGGCTTCCGTCAACTCGTTGGCCTGCGTGACCGTGGCCAGGGTCCTGTCCGACGACCGGCAGACGTAACTACTGCCAGCGGCGTTGATCGCGTTCCAAAGCCGATAGCTGATAGAGCCGCGATCCAAGATGTAGCAGCGGTCTGCCTCGATCGTTCGTTGCAATACCGCCCGCTCGTCGGCATCACCCTTGGGGTTCGCCGATGTGGCGTCGATCCGCACGGCCTTGCCGCTGAGCACCTCGAAGTGCGTGTGTAGCCGGTAGGCCGAGAGATGCTTGCCCTTGGCCTTCGGCGTCCATGAGAGCTCGGCCACACGCTTGACCGTCTCGATGACGGTGCCGTCAACGGCCGTGATCCGTTGTCCGACCGAATCGAACCGATGATCAGGCTTGCTGCGGATCGTGTGGCCGAGTTCCGCCGCGATCTCCTTGAGCGGCGCCGGGTCGAAGATCGCCACCGACTCCGAGAGCGACCCCAAAGACACTCGGCTGACGCCGAGTCGCTTGCGGACCTTGTCGAGGGTGCAGGCCCGCTGCAAGTCACGCAGGCTCTCAATCGCCGGGCTGAACAGCGACATCAGGATCAATGCACAGTACTGATCCATGAACAGTCGGCGATTGCCGGCTCGGTCGCGTTCGGTCCCCACCTTCCGCAGCCGCGACAGCAGCGGACGAATCTTCCGCAGGCACTTCAGTCCCTGCACGTCCTGATCGCGGATCTCGCGCTTCGTCGGTCCGGCCATGACGGGCACGGGGTAACCTCGAGCCGGCGCGGCGGAGTTGAGCAGAGACAGGCTGAAGCCTGTCCTACGACGCGGCAATCGCCGTGCCGAACAGGATTGCCCTCCAGGCTTCGGCTCTCTGCGTGTCCGCTCCGCTTTCGCCATCCATGGCTGTGCTCGCTCCCACAGCCCGCTCGAGGGCACGGGCAGCCCCGAGCCTCCTCAGCTGGAAAGGGGAGGCTTCGGGCTCCCCGTGTCCCGGGAGCCGGCGTATTTGACCAGCGCAGCCATGGATGGCGCAGCGCAGGCAAATCCGAGCGAGTGAAGCCCAGGATGGGCGCAGCGAGCGTCCGGCGACGGGATATGGGGAGCCCGAAGCCGGTGCGCACCCAATGAGGGGAACGTCCGGCGAGACGGTACGGGGTAACCCCGAGCCGGCGTGCCGCCGACTCACGCGTCGTAGTACAGGCAGAACTCGTACGGATGCGGACGGAGGCGCATCGGCTGGATCTCCTTCTCGCGCTTGAAGCGGATCCAGGTCGTGATCACGTCCTCGGTGAACACGTCGCCCCGCAGGAGGAACTCGTGGTCGTGTTCGAGGGCGGCGAGCGCCTCGTCGAGCGAGCCCGGGGCCTTCGGCACCTTCGCGAGTTCCTCCGGGGGCAGGTCGTAGATGTCACGGTCGAGCGGCGGGCCCGGGTTGATCTTGTTCTGAATGCCGTCGATCGCGGCCAGGAGGATCGCCGCGAACGCCAGGTACGAATTGCAGGTCGGGTCGGGGCAGCGGAACTCGATCCGCTTGGTCTTCGGGCTCGCCGAATACATCGGAATCCGACAGCACGCCGAGCGGTTCCGCTGCGAATAGGCGAGGTTCACCGGCGCCTCGTAGCCGGGCACGAGCCGCTTGTAGCTGTTGGTCGTCGGATTCGTGATCGCGAGGAGCGCCGAGGCGTGGCGGAGGATCCCCCCCATGGCGAAGAGTGCCGTTTCCGAGAGCCCGGCGTAGCCCGAGCCCGCGAAGAGCGGATGGCCCTCCTTCCAGAGCGAGATGTGAGTGTGCATCCCGGAGCCGTTGTCGCCGTAGATCGGCTTGGGCATGAACGTCACGGTCTTGCCGTGCCGCCGCGCGACGTTCCGCACGATGTACTTGTAGAGGCACATCTGGTCGGCCATGCGGACGAGTTCCTGAAACCGCATGTCGATCTCGCACTGCCCCGCCGTCGCCACCTCGTGGTGCTGGGCCTCCACGTCGATCCCGCACTGGATCATCGTGAGCATCATCTCGTTGCGGATGTCCATCACCTGGTCCGACGGCGGGCAGGGGCAGTAGCCCTCCTTGAGCCGGAGCTTGTAGCCGAGGTTCGGCGCCTCCGCGCGGCCCCGGTTCCACTCCGCCTCGACCGAATCGACGTGGAAGTAGCCCTCGTGGGCGTTCTGGTCGAACCGCACGTCGTCGAACACGAAGAACTCGGCCTCCGGCCCGATGAAGCAGGTGTCGGCGATCCCGGTGCCCTTGAGATAATTCACGGCCTTGCGAGCCACGTTCCGCGGATCGCGCGAGTAGTCCTCGCGCGTGATCGGATCCTGGACGTTGCAGATGAGCACGAGCGTGGGAATCGCGGCGAAGGGATCGACCACCGCCGTGTCGGGCACGGGCACGAGCAGCATGTCGCTCTCGTTGATCGCCTGCCAGCCGCGGACGCTCGAGCCGTCGAAGCCGATCCCGTCTTCGAACGTGTCCTCCTCGAGTTTCCCGACCGGGATCGTGAGGTGCTGCCAGGCGCCGAGAAAGTCGGTGAACCGGAGATCGACCGCCTTCACTTCCTTCTCGCGGCACAGCGCGAGCACTTCACGGGGCTTCATCGTCGGGGCTCCTGGAGGAACCCTTATCATACGCTAGGCCGAAGCACCCGCGCTCGCAGCCCAGCCGTCGGCACGCACTTCCAATCGCAGGCGACCGCGGAACACGACGCCATCGAGGAAGAGAACGAGACATGTAGCCGATGCCACGGAGCCGGCATCCGTCCCGGTCAGCCCGTACGTGCCGGCGTCGACCCTCCGCGCATGCCCGCGGCCACCGGAAACATCGCTCTCCTCGATGTCGAGCCACGCGAGACGGTGCCGCGCAAGTTCAACGGCCGCGACAGATGGGCCGCCCGGCTCGGGCACTGTTGCCAGCCGCCACGTACGGCATGCCTCGCCCGCCTCGAGCAGAAGGTCGAAGTGCCGGCCGGCAGGATCGTCCGGGGCGCCGATGTGCTCGAGGATGGCGAACCGTGGCATGACCCTACCAGTACATCGCCGGCTCGGGGGCGGCAAAAGTCTCCTCGCGGGGGCTGCGGCAGCCCCATGCTCGTCGAGCGTTCGCCGACCCCCTCGCCTACCCGCTCTGTGTGGGTGTCGGTCTCAGATCAGTAGTCGTCCCCGCCTTGCTCTGCTCCGGCCGTCGCGTCGCCGCCTGGCAGGGCGAGCGGCTTCGGCTTGTGGCGGACGGCACGGCGGGCGTTTTCATCGCGGAGCCGCTCGACCGCCTCGTCGAGGCTCATCGCGCCCAGGTCGCCGTCGAGCCGGTCGCGGAGGCTCACGGTGCCCGCCGCCTCGTCCCGCGGGCCACACACGACCATCATCGGAATCAGGTCGAGCTGCGCCGTGCGGATCTTCGCGCCGAGCTTTTCGGCGGCGAGGTCGAGGCCCGTCCGCAGGCCGGCGGCCTCGAGCCGCGCCTTCACCTCGCGGGCATACGCCTCGCTCTTCTCGCTCACCGGGATCACCCGCACCTGCTCGGGCGCGAGCCACAAGGGGAACGCCCCCGCGAAGTGCTCGATGAGCACGCCCACGAACCGCTCCAGGCTCCCCAGCGGCGCCCGGTGGATCATCACCGGCTGGTGCTTGGCGTTGTCGGCCCCGATATATTCCAGGTCGAAGCGTTCCCTGCTCGGCAGGTTGTAGTCGAGCTGCACCGTGCCCAACTGCCACTCGCGGCCGAGCGAGTCGTTCACCACGAAGTCGATCTTCGGGCCATAGAACGCCGCCTCGCCCGGCTCGGGTTCGCAGCCCGGCAGGTTCATGCGCCGGGCCACCCGCTCGATCGCGGCTTCGGCCTCGTCCCAGCGCTCCGGCGGCCCGACGTACTTGTCGCTCGCCGGATCGCGGAAGCCGAGCCGCACGCGGAAGTTGTCGAAGGCCAGGCTTTCCAAGACCTTGAGCGTGAAGTCGATGCAGCCCTCCACTTCCTGCTCCACCTGCTCGGGCGTGCAGAAGATGTGGGCGTCGTCCTGCGTGAACCCGCGGACCCGCGTCATCCCGCCGAGCTCGCCCGACTGCTCGTAGCGATACACGGTGCCGAACTCCGCCAGCCGCAGCGGCAGGTCCTTGTAGCTGTGCGGCCGGGCCTTGTAGATCATCGTGTGGTGCGGGCAGTTCATCGGCTTGAGCAAATACTGCTCGTCGTCGCTCATCACGATCGGCTTGAACTGGCTGTCGGCGTAATACGGATAGTGCCCCGAGATCTTGTAGAGATCGACCTTGCCGATGTGGGGCGTGTACACCGGCTCATAGCCCCGGGCCGCAAGCTCCTCCCGGACGAAGCTCTCGAGCGTGCTCCGGAGCACCGCGCCCTTGGGCATCCAGAGTACGAGGCCGGAGCCGACGAGCGGGCTCGTCGTGAAGAGATCGAGCTGCTTGCCGAGTACGCGGTGGTCGCGGCGGCGGGCCTCTTCGAGCGCTGCGAGATGGGCGTCAAGATCCTCCTGGGAGAACCAGGCCGTGCCGTAGAGCCGCTGGAGCTGGGCGTTGTCCGCATCCCCTTTCCAGTAGGCGCCGGCGATGTTCGTGAGCTTGAAGGCGCCGATGCAGCCCGGGCTCGGCACGTGCGGCCCGCGGCAGAGATCGACGAACTCCCCCTGGCGGTAGAAGGAGAGCGTCGGATGCTCGGCGAGGCCCGTCTCGATGTGCTCGGCCTTGAGCGGCTGGTTCAAGCCGCGGATGATCTCCACGGCCTTTTGCCGCGGCACCTCGACCCGCTCGAAGGCCTCGTCGGCGGCAATGATCCGCCGCATCTCCTCCTCGATCTTCGGGAGATCCTCGTCGGTGATCGGGCGGCTGGCGCGCATGTCGTAATAGAAGCCGGCGCCGACGGTGGGGCCGAAGGCGAGCTCCACGCCGTCGAAGAGCCGCAGCACCGCGCGGGCCATCACGTGCGCTGCCGAGTGGCGCATGACCGGCAGCGCCCGCGGATCGCCCTTGAAGAGCACCTCGAGCGCGGACGTGCCCTCGGCTGGCAATGCCGCGTCGAGCCCCACGGGCTTGCCGTCGAGGAGGGCCGCGATCGGCTTGCCTTTCTTCCCCTTCCCGGCCGCGGCGCCCGGCATGATGTCGGCGACGACGTCGAACAGCCTCACGCCTGCGGAAAACTCGCGGACGGCGCCATCTGGCAGGCGGACGGTGGGCATGGGCGGAGGTCCTCGCAGGTGCGCGAACGGAGACGACGACCCGGATTGTCGCCGTTTTCTGCAAAACCGGCACAGTAACCGCGCTCACGCGGCCCCGGCAAGGCCGCCCCACCGCATCGCGCCGCAGGTTCGCTTGACTCGCCCGATATTCGGCGGGAGACTCATCTTTAGTTGGCTCACAGGGCGATTAGCTCAGTTGGTTAGAGCACTAGCTCGACAAGCTAGGGGTCATAGGTTCGAGTCCTATATCGCCCACTCCCCACCTGCCTCGGGCCGACGACGGAGCCGCCTCCATGCGGACAGCCGTTTCCTACCTGGTGCGGCTCACCGGAGCCGCCGCATTCGTAGTCCCCGGCCCGGCTTGGGCCGATGCGGCCCGTGATTTCGAGGCGCGGGTGCGGCCGTTGCTCGTGGCGAAGTGCCAGGAGTGCCACGGCGCAAAGGTTGCCGAGGCGGGCGTCCGGCTCGACAGCCGGCGCGGCCTGCTTCAAGGGGGCGACGAAGGGCCCGTCGTCGTACCCGGCGACGCCGGGAAGAGTCGGCTGATCGCCGCGATCCGCCATACCGGCAACGTCAGCATGCCGCCCACCGGCCGGCTCAGCGATGACGAGATCCGGGTGCTCGAGGAGTGGGTGATCGCCGGCGCCCCGTGGAGCGGCCCGGGCGGCGACGAAGGCGCCCCGTCGCCGAGCCGCGCCGAGGAGATGGCCGAACGGATCGCCACGGCACGGGCCGAGCACTGGGCGTTCACGGCCCCTGCCCGGCACACCCCGCCCGACTTGGCACCAACGTTTCCGGATGACATGCGGGAGGCATGGCAGGCCGCGCCGCTCGATCGCTTCATCGCCACCGGGCTCACGGCCGCCGGGCTCGCCCCGGCGCCGCCGGCCGCGCCGCGCGATCTCGTCCGCCGGCTGTTCTACGATCTCACCGGCCTGCCGCCCACGGCGGACGAAGCCGATGCGTTCTGCGCGAATCCTTCCGCAGCCGCCTACCTCGCGCTCGTCGATCGCCTGCTCGCCTCCCGGGAACACGCCGAGCACTGGGCGCGGAAGTGGCTCGACCTCGCCCGTTACGCCGACACGATGGGCTACGCATTCGATGCACAGTCGCCCCTCTATCCGTTCGCCTGGACGTATCGCGACTGGGTCGTGCGGGCCCTGCACGCCGACCTGCCCTACGATCGGTTCGTCACGCTGCAGCTCGCCGCCGATGAGATCACGCCGCCGGTGCCGCGGGAAGACCTCGCCGCACTCGGCTTCCTCACCGTCGGCCGCTCGTTCCTCGGCAACACCCACGACATCATCGACGACCGGATCGACCTCGTGACCCGCGGCCTGATGGGGCTCACGGCCGCCTGCGCCCGGTGCCACGACCACAAGTACGAGCCGATCTCAGCGGAGGACTACTACGCGCTCCACGGCATCTTCGCGAGCTGCGAGATCCCGGAGGAGCTGCCGGTGATCGGCGACCCGCCGGCCGGGCCCGAAGCCGAGGCGTTTGCACAGAAGCTCTCGGAGCTTCGCCAGGCCCTCACCGACCATGAGGCGGCGGTGCATGTGCGCGGTGTCCGCGAGGCCGTCGCGCACGCGGCCGACTATTTCCTCGAGACGGCTCGGCCGGCAAAGCGCGGCGGCGACCATCGGCCGCCCCAACTCGGCGACGGCTACGATCTCGAGCAGCTGGTGCTCGACCGGCTCACGCGGCTCACGGCCAAGGCCGAGGCGACGCATCCGATTCTCGGGCCGTGGGCCGCGCTCCGCGGGCTCGCCGACGGCGAGATCGGCCCGCGCCTGGAGGCGCTCGTCGCCGGCTGGGGCGAGGCCCCCGACCCGCAGTCGGTCAATCCGCTCGTGCGTGCGGAGTTCATCTCCGCGCGACCTTCGACCCTGCGCCAGCTCGCCGAGGCCTATGGCCGGCTCGTCGCCCGCGTCGCACCGGAGTGGGCCGGCGGCACGGCGCCGGTGCCCGAGGAACCGGCCGAGCTCGCGACGCTGCGAAAACTCTTCGGCGTGGAGGGCTCGCCGTTCGTGGTGCCGCGGGCCGACGCGATGCGGCTGGCCCTGCGCGGCGAATCGACGGAGCACCGGCGGAAGAAGCAGGAGATCACGAAGCACTTCGCCACCGCGCCGGGTGGGCCGCCGCGGGCGATGGCGCTCGTCGATCGCGAACACCCCATCGACAGTCATGTGTTCGTGCGGGGCAATCCTGCGAAGCACGGCCCGCAGGTGGGGCGGCGGCTGCCGCAGGTGCTCGGGGGCACGGCGGTCGATCGGAATTCGAGCGGCCGGCTCGACCTGGCCCGCGCCATCGTCGATCCGGCCAATCCGCTCACGGCCCGCGTCCTCGTCAACTGGGCCTGGACCCACCACTTCGGCCGCGGCCTCGTCGAAACCCCGGGCGACCTGGGCCTCCGCGGCGCGCCCCCGAGCCATCCTCAACTGCTCGACGACCTCGCCCGCCGGTTCATCGACGACGGGAAATGGAGCCTGCGCTGGCTGCACCGCGAGATCGTGACGAGCGCGGCGTGGCGGCAGACCTCGGCCGGCACTGCGGAGGCCCTTGCCCGTGACCCCGACAACCGTCTCTTCGGCAGGGCGAACCGCCGCCGGCTCGAATGGGAGTCGTGGCGCGACAGTCTGCTCGCCGCCGCCGGCACGCTCGACCGTTCCCGGGCCGGAGGGCCCGGCGTCGATCCGCTCGCGCTCACCTCGATGCCGAGGCGATCCCTCTATGGTTCGCTCGACCGCCAAGACGTGCCGGGGATCATGCGGGTGTTCGACGTCGCCAATCCCGACACCGCAGTGCACGTGCGCTCGCACACGACCGTGCCGCAGCAGTCGCTCGCCGTGCTCAACAGCCCGCTCGTCGTGGAAGCGGCGAAGCAGGTCGCCGCGCGAACGGCCCGCGAAGCCGGGCAGGACCCGGACAAGCAGATCGTCGCCACGTGGCGGGCGGTCCTCTCGCGGAGCCCCACCGAGGCCGAGCGGATGCTTGCCCGCGGGTGGCTCGCAGGTATTGGCGACGTGCCCGTGCCGGCTGATTTCGGCTCCTCCGAGCGGCTCGCCCAAGCGGTGCTCGCGTCGGCGGAATTCCAGTTCATCGACTGACGAGGCTGCGGATGTCCTGCGACCACGATTCCGCGCACGCCCCCGGGCTCTCGCGCCGCGCGGCGCTCCATCGCACCGGCCTCGGCCTCGGCTGGCTCGCCGCCGCGCACCTCCTCGACACCGGCTCGCGGGCCGCGGCGGCCCCTGCGCCGCCCACGTCACTCGCAACGCGGCCGCCGCACTTCGCGCCGCGGGCGCGCGCGGTGATCCATATCTTCGCCAACGGCGGCCCGAGCCATCTCGACACGTTCGACCGCAAGCCGCGGCTCGAGGAATATGCCGGCCGGGAGATTCCCACGCATCTCCCCACCGAGCGGCGCACGGGCGCGGCCCTCCCCTCCCCGTTCCGCTTCACGCGGCATGGCGAGAGCGGCCTCGAGGTGAGCGAACTCTTTCCCGCGGTGGCCCGCCATGCCGACCGGCTGCTCGTGGTGCGGTCGATGCATGCCGACGTGCCGAACCACGAGCCGTCGCTGATGCTCATGAACTGCGGCGACGCGCGGCTCGTGCGGCCGTCCGCCGGCGCCTGGGTCACCTACGGCCTCGGCACCGAGAACCAGAACCTTCCGGGATTCGTCGCGATGTGCCCCGGCGGCTATCCGATCAAGGGCCCGGAGAACTGGCGGAGCGCCTTCCTGCCGGGCGCGTTCCAGGGCACGTACGTCGATACGAAGAAGCGGTCGGTCGAAGACCTCGTGCAATACGTCCGCCATCCGCTGATCACCCCCGACGCGCAGCGTCGCCAGTTCGACCTCACGGCGGCGCTCGACCGCGAGCATCTCGCCGCGCGGCCCCACGACCCCCAGCTCGAGGCGCGGCTGGTCTCGATGGAGCTCGCCTGGCGGATGCAGTTCGAGGCGGGCGAGGCGTTCGACGTGTCGCGCGAGCCGAAGCACGTGCTCGACCGCTACGGCGACGACGTGCAGGGCCGGCAGATGCTCATCGCCCGGCGGCTCGTGGAGCGCGGCGTCCGCTACGTGCAGGTGTGGCATGGCGAGGGGCAGCCCTGGGACAGCCACGAGAAGCTCGAACAGAACCATCGTCGCCTCGCCAAGGAGAGCGACCAGGCGATCGGGGCCCTGCTCGACGACCTCGTCGGGCTCGGTCTTCTCGAAAGCACGCTCGTGCTCTGGGGGGGCGAATTCGGTCGCACACCCACGGTCGAGCTGCCGGGCAGCGGCACCGACGTGAAGGAGCCGTCGGGCCGCGACCACAACCACCACGGCTTCACCGTCTGGCTGGCCGGCGGCGGCGTGAAGGGGGGCACGGTGTACGGCGCGACTGATGAGTTCGGCTTCAAGGCCGTGGACAAGCCGGTGCACGTGCACGACCTGCAGGCGACGATGCTCCACATCCTCGGCCTCGATCACACGAAGCTCACCTACCGCCACAGCGGCCGCGATTTCCGGCTCACCGACGTGCACGGCACGGTGATCAAGGAGATGTTGGCATGACCGCCGGCCTGGAAGGCCGGCCAGCGGCCAGCAACCAGAGGTTGCCAAGGAAATCTGGACACGATGTCCAGGATTTCCGTGAAGCAGCCGTTCATGGCCGCGTGATCACCGACTGGCTGGCATGACGCGGCGATCATGACACGGCGCATCCACCTTCCGCCTCCCCCTCCCGGCATGCCCCGGCGGCTGCGGGCGTGGTACGTCGTGCTCGCGGCTCTCGCCTCGGCCGTCGTCGCCGCCCTGCCCGCCTGCCCGATCGAGGACGCCGCTGGCCGGCCGCTGTGGCGCGTGGAGACGGTCCACGACGGCGACACCGTGACGTGCATCGACGCCACCAACCGACCGCAGAAGATCCGCCTCCAGGGGATCGACGCGCCGGAATACGACCAGCCACATGGCCGCGAATCGCGTCAGGCGCTCGCCACGAAGCTCGCCGGCGGAACCGTCCGCGTCGAGGGCGCGGCCCGCGACCAGCACGGCCGGCTCCTCGGAACGCTCTGGCTGGGCGACCGCGATCTCAACCGGGAGCTCGTCGCCGAGGGGCACGCGTGGGTGTTCGGCGGCTTCGCGCCCGATCCCGATCTCCTCGCCGCCGAGGACGGCGCCCGCAAGGCCCGCCGCGGGCTGTGGGCCGACCAGCGCCCCATCGCCCCGCAGGCGTGGCGGGCCGAGCATCCGAGCCACCGCTAGAAATTCAGCCGGCTCGGGGGCGGCAAAAGTCGCCGCGGGGCGGTCCTGCGGATTCTCGCGGGGCCGCAGCGGCCCATGCTCGTCGAGCGTTCGCCGACCCCCTCGCCTCGCCAATGCGGAGTTGGGCCACTGCCACTTTCTGTCGCCGCCCGTCTGGTTTAGGGTGCAGGGCATGCGGGCAGCGAGCGAAGTCGTCATCACCGGGCTGGGGGTCGTGAGCCCGATCGGGATCGGATGCGAGCCCTTCTGGGACTCGCTCGCCGCCGGTGCGAGCGGGATCCGGCCGATCGACCTCTTCGATTCCAGTTCGCTCTCGGTGCGCTTCGGCGGCCAGATTCCCGACTTCGACCCCAAGCTCTATGTGCGGCCACGCAAGAGCTTGAAAGTGATGAGCCGCGAAATCCAGCTCGGCTTCGCCGCCGCCGATCTCGCGATCGCCGACGCCGGCATCGCCACCGGCGCAATCGAGCCGGAGCGGTTCGGCGTCGTCTTCGGCAACGACATGATCTACGCCGATCTCGAGGATCTCGCAGGCACCTATCGCCGCTCGGCGAAGGATGTCCGGTTCGACTTCGGGCTGTGGTCGGAGGCGATCCAGGAGGAGCTCCATCCGCTCTGGCTCCTCAAGCACCTGCCCAACATGACCGCCTCGCACATCGCGATCGCGCACGACGCCCGCGGGCCCAACAACTCGATCGTCCTCGGCGACGTGTCGAGCCTGCTCGCGATCGCGGAAGCGGCCGCGGTGATCCAGCGCGGCTGGGCCGACGTGATGCTCACCGGCGGCACCGGCTGCCGGCTGCACCCGACGGCCCTCGTGGCCCGCGGCGACGCGCTCCTCTCGCACCGGACCGACGACTTCCGCCGCGCCTGCCGGCCCTTCGACCGCGACCGCGACGGCCTCGTCAACGGCGAGGGGGCGGCGGCGATCGTGCTCGAGTCGCGGGCGCACGCCGAGGCGCGGGGGGCGGGAATCCACGGGCGGCTCCTTTCGTGGGCCTCGCGCTGTGAGCCGCGGGCGCGGCGCCAGGGCGTGAGCGGATCGTCGCTGCGGCAGGCGATCGTGGCGGCGATCGATGGTGCAGGACTCCGGCCCGGCGAGATCGGCCATGTCAACGCCCACGGCGTCGGCACGATCGAGATGGACAAGGCCGAGGCGACCGCGATCGAGGCGGAACTCGGCAGCGTGCCGGTGACCGCTCCCAAGAGCCTGTTCGGCCACCTCGGCGCCGGCGGCGGCGCCGTCGAATTCGCGGCAAGCGTGCTGGGCCTCGAACGCGGCCTCGTGCCTCCCACGCTCAACTACGACACACCCGACCCGGCCTGCCCAGTGAACGTGGTCACCGGCGCACCACTCGGGGGCAGGCCCGGAACCGCGCTCGCGGTCAACCTCTGCTCCACCGGCCAAGCCGCCGCCGTCGTCATCGCCCAAGCGTAGGACAGGCTTCAGCCTGTCGTGCCTCGTGTCGTGGGACAGGCTTCAGCCTGTCGCGCCCCGTGTCGTGGGACAGGCTTCAGCCTGTCGTGCCTCAACCCGCCCAGCCCGGCTCGGGGTTGCCCCGTTCCGTCTCGCCGGACGGACTCAGGGCGACATCCGCGATCAGGATGTCCAGGGACTAAAGTACCTGCGGAAGCTCCGGCCGCTGCTCTCACGACTTCCGAAGGTGGGGACTGAACGAGACAAGGCCGGGAATCGCCGATTGTTCCCGACTGTTCCCGACTGTTCATGGATCAGTACCGCGCATGGATCCTCATATCGCTGTTCAGCCCCGCGATCGAGAGCCTGCGTGACCTGCAGCGGGCCTGCGCCCTCCGTTCGACGGAAGCCCGAGTACGGAAGCCTGAGGCGCAAGCGAGGGAGAAACACATTCCCTCGCTTGCGCTTCGGGCTTCCGTACAGGGAAGGCTCGGGGTTGCCCCTGCCGTTGAGCCGGCGTAGCTGACCAGCGCAGCCAGGATGGCGGAGCGCAGGCAGGTCCGAGCGAACGGAGCCCACGGATGGGCGCAGTGAGCGTCCGGCGAGACGGTACGGGGCAACCCCGAGCCGGGTGGCCGCTCCCCCGAGGCCGGCGCCTCCCTACCAGCTCCCCTCGCAGCCGTATGCACGGGACGGCTCGGCATCATGCCGACCGTCCCTTCGCCGGCCTCCGCCGGCTGGCACGAAACCGGCCCTCCGGGCCTGGCGCGATTTCACGGCGCAGACGTCACCAGCTCCCCTCGCAGCCG
>JBBAVM010000092.1:0-13476 GCA_040397685.1 Pirellulales bacterium | reverse complement strand
CATGCCGCGTCTGCAGCATGTAGAGCTTCTTCTTCTCGACGGTGAACTCGAAGTCCTGGACGTCGCCGAACTTCTTCTCGAGCGTGGCCCGGACCTTCTCCAGCTGCTTGTAGGTGCCGGCGAACATCGGATCGTGCTTCATCTCGGCGACGGGCTTCGGCGTCCGCACGCCGGCAACCACGTCCTCGCCCTGGGCGTTGACGAGATACTCCCCGTAGAACACGTCCTCGCCGGTGGCGGGGTCGCGGGTGAAGGCGACGCCCGTGGCGCAGTCGTCGCCCATGTTGCCGAACACCATGCTCTGCACGTTGACGGCCGTGCCCCACTCGTCGGGGATCTTGTACTTGCGGCGGTAGAGGATGGCCCGCTCGTTCATCCAGCTGCCGAACACCGCCCCTACGGCTCCCATGAGCTGCTCGAAGGGATCCTGCGGGAAATTCTTGCCCGTCCGCTCCTTGATGAGGCGGAGGTAGCGGGAGATGAGCTCGCGGAGGTGGGATTCGGTGAGATCCGTGTCGTTGTGGATGCCGAGTTGGTGCTTGAGTCCCTCCATCGTCTCTTCGAAGGGATCGTGCTCGTTTTCGTGCCGCTTCTGCACGCCCATCACGACGTCGCCGTACATCTGGATGAAGCGACGGTAGGAGTCGTAGGCGAAGCGGGGATTGCCCGTGGCCTCGGCGAGGCCCTTCACCGTCTCGTCGTTGAGGCCGAGATTCAGGATCGTGTCCATCATCCCGGGCATGCTGTCGCGGGCGCCCGAGCGCACGCTCACGAGCAGGGCCTTGGCGGGATCGCCGAATTTCCGCCCCGTCTCCTTCTCCATGAGCCGCATGGCGGAGGCGACCTCCTCTTCAAGGCCCTTGGGAAACTTCTTCTTGTTGTCGTAGTAGTCGATGCAGACCTGCGTCGTGATCGTGAATCCGGGGGGCACGGGCAGCCCGATCTTCGTCATCTGGGCGAGGTTCGCCCCCTTGCCGCCGAGGAGCGGCTTCATCGTGCCGTCACCGTCGCACCGCTTTTCGCCGAAGTAATAGATCATCCGCCCGGTCTTTCCGGCCTTCCCCTCGGACTTCGACGACTTCTTCGCGGCGGACTTCTTCTTGAGCGAGGTGGCCATGAGCAGTGCGGAGACCTTTCCAGAAGGGGAGGAAGCGAATCCAAAGCCGCTTTTGCGGCGGAAAACTCGCCAGAATCTACGACCGGGACGGGTGGCCGTCAACGAGCCCGTCAGTCGTGCGTGCCGAGCCACTCGGCCGTGATCCGGTCGAGGGTGCCGTCCTCCCGCATGCGGAGGATCACGGTGTTGAGATCCTCCCGCAGGGGGCTCCCGGCGGCCAGGGCGATCCCAAAGTCGAACGAATCGAAAATCGGTCCCACGAGGCGGAGGTCGGCTCGGTTGCCTCGTGAGAGGAGGAACATGAGTTGCCGGTTCTCGCCTACGACGGCATCCACCATGCCCATCGGGAGCGCGTCGAGGGCCTCGGCCAGATTGGCGAACTCCTGTGGGATCCCGCCGAGTCGCCGGACCACGGGAACCGTCACCGCCGCGGCCTGGCACGCGACCGTGCGGCCGGCCAGGTCGCGAGGACCGCGGATCGTTCCCGTCACGCGCTCGGCGGTGATCGTGGCGGTGAGGACGCTGGTAAATGCGGCGACGAGCACGATCCCGCCGATCATCCAGGCGAACGCGATCGCCCGGCCGAGGACGCCGTCCACGTGCTTGTCGTCACAGCCGCCGGTGATGATCGTGGAGGTGATCCACCAGATCCCTTCCCAGACCCCGCGGGGATAGTCCGGCGGGAACGAGCGCGGATTGTGCCGCCGCTCGACCCACCACAGCAGATGCCCCGAGAGCAGCGCGAGCCCGAGCACGATGCCCAGGAGTTCGAGGAGTTTCCACGAGAGCAAGGATTCGAGTGCCGCGAGAAACCCCGTGTTGGCGCGGTGCCGCACCGCGACGCGCAGCCCGGAATGATAGAGCGGGTGCGTGAGATCGACGATCCGCTCGCGCTCCTCGGTGATCGCGATGGGGCCGAGCGCGACGTCGGCCCGGCCGGCAGGCAGGCTCTCCATCAACGCGGGGAAGGTTGCCTCGCGGACGAACTCCGTGTCCACGCCGAGCCGTCCGGCGAGTTCCTCCCAGATGTCAACCATCACGCCCGTCGGCTGGGCGCCGCTCCATTCAAGCGCTCCGGCCAGCGGGGTCGCGGCCACCCGTAACCGGGGGGGCGCGGCGGCCGAAGGCTCCGGTCGTCCGGAGGCGCTGACGGCGCTCGGCGCGACCGTCATCAGGGCGATGGTGAAGGGCACGAATGGCTGGAAACGCTGCATCCGCCTCATTCCCCTGAGTTCCTTTCCGATGCCACGCGTCTCGTAGCCGCCACCGCAAGGGTCATCATCGCGATGCCGCTGACGACGGCCCCGGCTGCCGCCGCCACGAGCCAGCCGGGTAGCCGGGCTCCGGCACCCGCACTCCCCGCCTCGACCGCCGCGGCGAGGTCCGGCACGTCGCCAGCCAGCCACAGGATGCCGAGCGGCACGCTGTTGTGGGCGAGGTGGCAGACGATGGCTGGCAGCAGGCTGCGCGTGACGACGACGAGTGTGCCGAGCACCAGACCGAGGACGAACGTCTGCGGCATCCGCTCGGGCAAAAGGTGAAAGAGCGCGAACGCCGCTGCCTGCATGCCGACCGCGAGCCCCACGGCCTGCCGGTTGTTCCGTTGTCGGCCGAGCAGGCCGGCCAACACCCAGCCGCGAAAGAGCAACTCCTCGCACACCGCCGGCACCACAGCGACGAGCGTCCACGCCATCCACCAGGGCCGCCCCTGGATGAGCGCCACGAGCCGCGCCGACAACTGCCGGGCCTCGTCTGAGATGCCTGCGGAGCGCACGGCGAGCAGGGCCGCCGCCCCGGTCAGGAACAGCCCCGCGCCAAGCAACGCGGCCCCGAGGAGCACCGCCGCCGTCCAGCCGCCCCGGGCCGGGCGGCGCCAGGCAAAGGTGCCGCGCAGATCGACCCGCTGCCACCAGAGCACGAGCGCGAGCGGCAGGAGGACGGCTACCGCCTGCTGGACCGGGATCGCGAGGCACAAGTCGGACGGCACGAGCCCCTGCGCGTACCAGAGCCCTGCGAAACCGGCCACGAGGGGCACGCAGGCCTGGAAAACGGTCGGCCGTGGCTGCGGTGCCGGTCGGTGGAGCGGTGACGCCGCGACATCCTGGCCGCGAAACAACACGTCCTCATCGGCGAGCGTGCTTGCCGTGAGCTTGAGCAAGAGCCACGTCACGACGGCCGAAGACGCGAGCGAGAGAGCGAGCGCAGCGATGATCTCGCCCGCGGTGGCGGGAGGAGTCGAGCCGGTGCCCAGCGCCGTGCGGGCGACGACGATCTGGCCGGCGAAGGGTACCGCGGCGAGCAGTGGGCCGCCGTGCATTCCCGGCAACAACGCCGTGCCCGCGACAGCGCTTACGAGCAGGATCACCGGTGTGAGCGTGTTCTGGGCTTCCTTACCGCTTTTGGATGCGGTGGTGACAGCCAGGCAGACGGCCGCGGCGAGGGCCGCCATTCCGGTGAAGGCGACGACCGTCGCGAGGGTCGCAGCCACGAGTGCGCCTTCGGGGAGGGAGGCCACGATGCCCACCGGGAGATACTTCAGCGAGACGGCGGCCGTCGCCGCGATCGAAACCACGTTGGCCACGAGCGTGGCCAACGTGATCGCGAGCACGCCGAGGAACTTGCCCCACACGATGGCGTCGATCGGACAGGGTGCGATGAGCAGGGTCTCGATCGTGCCGCGTTCCTTCTCACCGGCGATCGCGTCGATGGCGGGGTAGAAGGCTCCCGTCAGCGTGAGCACGGTGAGCAGCACGAGCACGCCGCCGGCGATCGTCGAAAACACGTTGTGATTCGGTGGAGCAACATCGGCGCTGGGTGGAAAGTTGAGCCTGAGTGGCTCGAGCAGCGTTGCCGGCAGATCGGCGTGGCGGACACGCTCCTGCGTCACGTCGCGGGCCACGCTCCGCATGAACGCCTCGAACTGTTCGCGGACGAAGTGGGCGGAGGGCGTCGCTGTCACGGTGCGGACCGGCAGTTCGACGGTACCCCTCGCGCCCAGATCAGCCACCAGTCCGGGGCGGGCTTCGATCCAGACGTCGATCTCCCCGCGGTCGAGCATGCCCTGCGCCTCGTCGGCTTCGACGCCGCCGAGGGTCACCTCCCGTGGCCAGCCGTCCCGCTCGGCACGAGGCGTCGATTCCACCGTGCGTTCGAGGATGGCCGCCAGTCGC
This sequence comes from Pirellulales bacterium, assembly GCA_040397685.1. Classification (GTDB taxonomy): domain Bacteria; phylum Planctomycetota; class Planctomycetia; order Pirellulales; family UBA1268; genus RGVT01. Next base: position 9,189 of record JBBAVM010000092.1, on the reverse strand, counting down.
GCCGCATCCTCCCCCGACAGCCCGATCCTCACCGGCAGGGGTGCCGTTCGGGCATCGATCTCGTGGGTCGCCGTGCGCAGGCCGAGCGCCGTCGAGAGTGCGAGGATCGGGTAGGTCGCCATCGGTAACAGTAGGGTGATCACGAGCGTCCGGCGGTCGCGCACGAACTCGAGTAGATCACGGCGGGCGATCGCCAGGGCCGCCCGCACCGATGACGACCCGCCGGCCGGTGTGGTCATGACGACGCTCCCGGGCCGCCTCCGCCGATCGCGGCGAAGAACGCATCCTCGAGCTCGCCGTCGCGGCCCGGGATCCACTCGGCCACCAGGTCGGCGCGGGTGCCGGTCGCGACGACCCGGCCGTCGTGGATGATCACGAAGCGGTCGCAGCGGGTCTCGATCTCGTGGAGGCGGTGCGTGGAGAGGAGAATCGCATGGCCGGCCGCCCGCAGTTCACCGAGCAGCAGCAGCAGGTCGCGCGCGCCGACCACGTCGAGGGCGTTGGTGGGCTCGTCGAGCACGAGCGCGGGTGGATCATGCACGAGCGCACGCCCAAGCGACACCCGCTGCCGCTGCCCCGACGAGAGCCGGCCGGCTGGACGGTCGGCACAGCGACGCAGGTCGAGCAGGTCGAGCAACCGCTCGACGCGGCCGGGGAGATCGGCCGGCGGCATGCCATGGAGGCGACCGAATGACGTAAAGATCTCGCGGGGCGAGAGCCGATCGGGAACACCTGTCGTCGCGGAGACGTAGCCCAATTGCCGCCGCACGCCGACTGGATCATGCCGCACGTCGCAGCCGGCCACCCGCGCCGTGCCGGCCGTTGGTTTGAGCAGGGTGGCGAGCATCCGCAGCGTCGTCGTCTTGCCGGCTCCGTTCGCTCCGAGCAGGCCGACCATCTCGCCGCAATTGACGGCGAACGACACTCCCTTGACCGCCCGCACGACACCGCCATCGCCGGCGTGGTAGTGCTTCACGAGCCCGACAGCCTCGATCGTGGGCTCCGGCGGCACGCTACTGCTCCATGACCTCGGCTTCCTTCGCCTTCGCGAGGTCGCCCACCTTGGCCTCGTATTCCTTCGTGAGGTCCTGCACCTTCTCCTTGGCGAGGTCCCGCTCGTCCTCGGTCATCGACCCCTCCGTCTGCTCGGTGTCGGCCGCCTTGTTGCCGTCGCGCCGCACGTTACGGATCGCCACGCGGGCCTCCTCCGCGAGCTCCTTGATGCGAGCCGTCATCTTCTTGCGGACGTCGGTGGAGAGAGCAGGGATCGTGATCCGGATGAGCCGGCCGTCGCTCTGCGGATTGAGGCCCAGATCGGCGGCCTGGATCGCCTTCTCGATGTCCTTGATCGTCCCCGGATCGAAGGGCCGGACGACGATCTGGTTGGGCTCCGGCGCCCCGACGCTCGCCAGCGCCTTGATCGGCGTCGGCGAGCCGTACACCTCCACCCGCAGTGTATCGACGAGGCCGGGATTTGCCCGGCCGGTGCGGATGCCGGTGAGCGCGTGGCGAAACACATCCACGGCCTTCTCCATGCGTTCCTCGGCGTCGAGCAGGATATCGTCGGCGGACATCGGCATTCTCCACGGGTCGGCGGATCGGCAACCTTCGGATTGTCGCAGGATCGCCTCGTCGTCGGCAAGCACGCTACCCGACGATCACGGTGGGACGCTTGTCGGGGTCGGGGATCGCCTTGTCGAGGAGATCGACGACGCGGTTGGGAATGTCGCCCTGTCCGAAGAGCACATAGTCGAGCGCGAGCTTGAGGCTCCCCCCCTTGCTCCAGCCGAAGATGATGTCGAGCGGCGCGCCCCCCTTCGTCATCTCCATCGCCACCTGCGCGATCGTGTGCGAGACCGAGACGACGTCCTTGGCCACGATCACGAACCGTGTCCCCTCCTGGCGGGCGGAGATCACCGGCGCGTTCTGGAACTCACTCACATCGCCGTAGTGCACCTCCAGAAACACGATCGGCACGGTCTCGGGAATCCGGTGCTTGCGCCGGATCTCGGCCTCCTTGTCGGCGAGTGACCGGCTCCCTGGGCGATGCGGCACGAGCACGCGGAAGGCGCCCTCGACGAGGATGTCGGTCCACAGCATCCGGTCGGCGTCGTCGGCGAAGCGGAACTCCTTGAGCCGCAGTTCATCGCTGCGGAAGAACCGCGACGTGAACGAGATCGCCATCACGGTCGCGATGAAGATCGAGGCGATGATGATGCCGTCGGGCCGCTCCCGGATGTTGGCGATCGTGGTGTAGATGAAGACGAGCGTGATGATGCCGAACCCGAACCGCTGGGCCTGGAGGGCGAGGCCGTGGTGGGGCTCGGGCGTGCGGCGCAGTTCGTGCAGGAGCGTCGCGATGCAGGCGCTCGTCATGAGCACGAGTACGCCGGTGGCATACGCGCCGCCCTGAGCGGAGACGTCGGCCCGGAAAGCGAGCGTGACGAGCAGGTTGATCACCGTGAACGCGATCACGAGCGGCCGATAGGCCCCGGCCCACTCCGGCGCCATGCCGTAGCGCGGAAGGTAGCGCGGCACCATGGTGAGCAAACCCGCCATCGCCGACGCCCCGGCAAACCACAGGATCAGGATCGTGCTCACGTCGTAGGCGGTGCCGAACGCGGGCCCGAAGAACGGACAGATCGGATGCGGGCTCTCACCGTGGGCGAGGTAGGCCAGTGCCCGGTCGATGGCCTTGCCTTTCACCGGCTCGAGCCGGAGTTCCTCGGCGGGAATGAGCGTGTTGGTGCCGGTGACGAGCGACGAGCCGATCAGGAAGAACGACATGATCAGGGCCGCCACGAGCAGCAGTTTTTTCGTGTTGGCGATCCGGGCGGGGGCATCGCCCGGATCGGCGTCCGTTCCCTTGACGAGGTGGATGTGGAGCACGCCCGTCTCGAATCCCGAGAGCCCGAGCGCGAGTTTCGGGAAGACGAGCAGGGCGATCCCCATCGCCACGAGCGGCCCGCTGCCGGAGAGCGGCGCGTGGGCGAGGTGGTAGCGGCCCGAGGTGATCTCGCCAACCCAGTGGGGGAGGAGCGTGGGATGCCCGACCAGATAGACGAGCCCGGCGACGACGACGATGAACGAGAGGCCCAGGAAGGCGATCACAAGCACGGTGGCGAGCCCCACGACCTCGCCGTAGCCCTTCAGGAACATCGCCCCGAGCATCACGAGCAGGAACATTGTGACCGTCATCTGCCCCTGCATCCAATCGGGCATGTGGCCGGCGTAGAGGGGATTGGAGATGAGGTGGGCAGCGGCATCGGCGGCCGAGAGCGTCTTCGTGATCACGAAGTCGGTGGCGGCGAAGCCGATCAGGACGAGGACGACGAGTTTCGCCCCCCAGCCCCGGAACATCCGCTCGATCATCCCGATCGAGCCGACGCCGTCGGGCGTCTCGCCAGCGACGTGCCGATAGATCGGCAGCGCCCCGAAGAGCGTCACGAGCACGAGCACGAGCGTGGCCAGCGGGGCAAGCGTGCCCGCCCCCTCGAACGCGATCGACGGCTGATAGCCGAGCGTGCTGAAGTAATCGACGCCGCACAGGCACATGATCAGTGGCCACGCGTAGTGGCGGTGATCATGGGTCGCTTGGGTCACGGGTCGCTCCTGATGACGACTGCCGGCGGTCGCATGCTGCGACTACTGCCAGGCCGGCAGGTCGATCCGGCGCTCGCGAGCCCGCTGCCGGAGAGCATCATCATAGCGTTCGAGCAGCTGCCGCTGGGCCTTCTTCTCGGCGGCCGTCGCGGCCCCCGCGGCGGCTGCCGAATCCTTCGGCGGCGTGCGGGGCTTCTTGGGCCGACGGCCGTCCCGGCTCCAGGCCCTTGGATTCACGGCGAACCGCAACTCCTTATAGACGAGCGACCGGTCGATGCTGCGGTCGAGAATCGATTGCCGGTCCTCAGCTTGGGCCGCGAAGTAGGCCTCGATGTCCGCCTCGCGGGCCTTCCTCCACTCCGCGTCGAGCGTCCGTTGGACCTCGCGGATCTCTTCCGGGCTCATGCGATCCACGGTCCGGACGATCTCGTCCACCGCCCGTTTGCCGGCTCGACCCGTGATGCCACCCTCGAGCAGGCTGCGCTCCATCTCGAGCGCCTTGCCGACGAGATTCTCGTCGTGCGAGAGCCACCACCAGCCGGCCAGGCATACCACTCCGAGGCCCGCCATGGCCAACCAGATACGGCGGTTTCCCGGACGCTTGTCACCGCGCGTCATAAGCCACCGCTGTTGTCGTCCGGCGGCGCCGTCGGATCGTTGCCGTCGGCGATCGTGCAATACCAGCGCAGGATGTCCGAGTCGGTCTCGTTCGAGATCGCCTCGACGTGGCCGTCGAGGAACGCGAAGTTCGTGATCCCGGGGTGCCGGCTGCCGAACTTGCGGCTGCTCGTATCGTCGGGGGCGGCGGCCAGGCCGCGGAGCGTATCGCGGAACTGCGTCGTCGGTGTGTCGGCGGCGAAGAACGCCGTGTCGCCCTGCTCGTAATGAACCTTGTCGGCGGCCCATGAGGACTGAGGCGGCGGGATGTGTCGCTCACCGATGGCGAACGTCTTGCTCAGGCCGTCGGTCACCTGCGCCGCCTTGATCCGGGAGAAGGTGTGGATCGGCCCTGCATAGAGCGGACCGTTTCGCGGGTCGTTGGCCACATTGGGATCGCTGGTGTCGGGCGAGGCGTAGGTGTAGTAGGCCCCTGCATTGGCGGCGTAGTCGCCTCCGGCCGCGACGCCCGTGCCGCCGGCAGGTGGCGAGCCGTTGTTGTTGTCGAAGTTGCGGTCGGCCGCCGGAGCCCGGCGGCTCGGACAGTAGTAGCCGGCGACGGGAGTTCGCATCGCGACGGCGTTGCTGCCCGAATAGACCGGTGCAGACGGCACGTACGCATCGAAGATCGACTGCTGCTCCATGAACGGCAGGACGCGAAACGCCCAGGAATACGCCTCGCGAAGACGTGGCGGATCCCCCTCGGGATCGCCACCCGGGGTGCGGGTGTCGCGGCCCTTCGGGAATAGTTTCTTCGTCCCCTCGTGGTTGGCGATCGCCAGGCCAACCTGCTTGAGGTTGTTGGTGCAGGAACTGCGCCGGGCCGACTCGCGGGCGGCCTGCACGGCCGGAAGCAGCAGGCCGATGAGCACACCGATGATCGCGATCACGACCAGCAGTTCGACCAGCGTAAAGCCGCCAGACCGGCCAGCCTGTGCGGGGAATGTTGCTCGCATGGGAGGGTGCCCTCGGGGGGGAAAGGTCCGGGCAGGACGTGCAACGCCACGGATTTTCCGATCGGATTCGGGCGGCGTCAAGCGAAAAGGTGGCAGGCACCAGGAGTGTGCAGATCCCGGCTTTCGGCCGGGGAAATGGTGCCGGCCACCGTTTCCTTTTCGGTCATTCGCGGCGGCCGCTGACGAGCGTGCCCACGCGTTCACCCGCCACGGCCCGCTCGATGTTCCCCTCCTTGCGGTAGTTGAACACCAGGATCGGCATCGTGTGCTCCATGCACTGCGAGATGGCCGTGGCGTCCATCACCCGCAGGTTCTGCTCCCGCATCTGCTGGTAGGTGAGGTCGCGGTAGAGGATCGCATGGGGGTTCTTTTCCGGATCATCGGAGTAGATGCCATCGACCCGCGTGGCCTTCATGAGAATGTCGGCCTCGAGTTCGAGCGCCCGCTGGGCCGCTGCGGTGTCGGTCGTGACGAACGGGCTGCCGGTGCCCGCCGCGAGGATTACGATCCGCCCCTTCTCGAGGTGGCGTCGCGCCCGGCGGCGGATGTAGGGTTCGGCGACGCCGTCCATGCGGATGGCCGTCATCAGCCGCGTCTGGGTGCCGAGGCTTTCGAGCGCGTCCTGGAGCGCCAGGCCGTTGATGACGGTGGCGAGCATGCCCATGTAGTGCGCCGTCGCCTGCTGGACGCCCGTGTTGCCCGCGGTGAACGAGCCACCCCGCAGGATGTTGCCGCCGCCGATCACGATCGCCAGTTGCACGCCGCGGGCCGCTGCCTGGCAGGTCTGTCGGGCGACATGGAGGACCTCCTCCATCGAGATGCCGCGTTCACCCGGCCGGGCGAAGCTCTCACCGGAGAGTTTCAGAAGCACGCGTGAGTAGGGGGTGGAGTCCATCGATATCGCAGGGGAACGTGGCGTGCCGGCTGCGGGACGGCAGCGGTCTCCTCACGGACGAACTTCCTCGCTTGAAAGCCAGAGGCGCTTCGATCCGCCTGCGGCTCGAAAGTTCGTAACGCTCGTCGAGCAGCCGCCGATCCCTCCGCCTCCTCCGTCGTCAGTCTGGCGTGCTAGCCGCCGAGCTTCCAGTTCTCCATCTTCTTCACTTCGATCCCGGCCGCCTTCGCGACCTGGCCGACGGTCTGCTTGTCGTCCTTCACGAACGGCTGTTCGAGAAGCACGCACTGGCTGAAGAAGTTGCGGAGCCGGCCCTCGATCATCTTCGCGATGATATTCTCCGGCTTGCCCTCGGCCTTCGCCGCCTCGGTGAGGATCTCCCGCTCCTTGGCGACGACGGCCGGGTCGAGATCCTCTTTCGTGACCGCCTGGGGCGCGAGCGCGACGACGTGCATTGCGATTTCCTTGGCGGCGGTCGCCGCCTCGGGCGTCGTCGTCTTCCCGCTCACTTCGACGAGTGCGGCCTTCGAGCCGTCGTGGTGGGCATAGCCGCCGCACGGTGCATCGATCCGGCAGATACGCGCGAGATCGAACACCTCCCGCATCCGGTTGAAGAGGTCGTCCTTGAGTTCGCCGAGCGTCTTGTCGGGATACGCCTGGCTCTTCTGAGCGAGAAGGTCCGCCGGCGTCTTCGCACCCGGGCCGAGCGCGAGCGTCTTGGCGACGTCGTTGGCGAGGTCCTTGAAGTCGGGGCTCCCAGCCACCGGAGCGCTCTCGCACTTGAGCTCGATCATCGCCCCGACGCCCTTGGCGGGATCGGTGTAGACCGCGAGCCGGCCGGTGGACATCTCGCGGTCGGCCCGCATGGCCTGGGTCTTGATGCCCTGTTTGCGGAGCCACTCGACCGCCTGCTCGGTGTTGCCGCCGCACTCCTGGAGGGCCTTCTTGCACTCCATCATGGGGAGGCCCGTCTTGTCGCGGAGGGCCATCACTGCGGCTGCGGTAATCTCGGCCATGATTCGTACTCCTCTACTCCTCGGTATCAGAAAGTGATGCCAGGACGAGCTGAAAACGTCCTGGGAAACTGCGCCGGCTCGGGGCGGCAAAAGTCTCCTCGCTGGGCCGGCGCGGCCCACGCTCGTCGAGCGTTCGCCGACCCCTCGCCTTCCCGCTCCTGTTTGGCACGCGGCCGCATCGGCTCTTGACGCTTCAGACCTTGGGGGGCTTGGGAACGGCGCGCTTGGCGGTGGCGCGGGGCTTCGGGCCGGGCTTGGCGCCGCCGTCGCCCGTGTCGGCGCCCTCGGCCGCCACCTGGGCCTCCGCGGCCACCTGCGACTTGCCTTCGAGGATCGCGTCGGCGAGCCGGGCGGCCACGAGCTCGATCGAACGGATCGAGTCGTCGTTGCCCGGGATCGGCAGATCGACGAGGTCGGGATCGCAGTCGGTGTCGATGAGCGCCACGGTCGTGATGCCCATCTTGCGGGCCTCGTTGACGGCGTTCTTCTCCTTCTTGGGATCGAACACCACGAGGCACTCCGGCAGCCGGGCGAGCGTGCGGATGCCGCCCAGATTGCGCTCCATCTTGCGGAACTCGCGCCGCAGCGACGACTGCATCTTCTTGGAGTAGGCGCCGAACTCGTCGGAGGGCATCAGTTTTTCGAGTTCCTCGAGACGGGCCAGGCGGTTGCGGATCGTGCGGAAGTTGGTGAGCGTGCCGCCGAGCCAGCGATCGCTGACGTAGGGCATGCCGCAGCGGCCGGCCTCGCGGGCGACGGCCTCGGCCCCCTGCCGCTTCGTGCCCACGAACAGGACGAGGCTGCCGGACGCCGCCACCTGCTTGAGATACTTGCGGGCCCGCAGCAGGCCGCGGATCGTCTCGCGGACGTCAATGATATGGATGAGATTCTTGCGGCCGTGGATGTACGGCTTCATCTTCGGATTCCACCGGCTGGCACGGTGGCCGAAGTGGACTCCAGCTTCGATCAGTTCTTGGGCCAGGACGTTCGACACGCTAGTCACGCTCGCGAGGAAGGGGGGGCGGGAAAGAGACGGAATCACCTGAGCTCCGCAAACTATCGGCTTTTTTCCCCTCGTGTCAACGCACGACCGGCATCCCCGCTCCAGGCGTCAAACCCGGCCGGCCAAGCCCCCACGAAGGGGCTCCCGGCGGTGCGATGTCGCTTGAATCGGGCTCTTGGCGGCAACTAGACTCGGCCCTTCGCCCCGCCGACCCTCCGAGCCTCGCCCATGCGCCATGTCCTTTCCGCCACCGTTCAGAACGTGCCGGGCGTGCTCGCCCACGTCTCCGGGATGCTCGCCTCCCGTGGCTACAACATCGACAGTCTCGCGGTCGGCGAAACCGAGGACCCGGGCTTCTCGCGGATGACGTTCGTGCTCCGCGGCGACGACCGCGTGCTCGACCAGGTCCGCCGGCAGCTGGAGAAGATCGTCACCGTCGTGCGGGTGGACGACATCAGTTCGCGGAATTACGTCGAGCGCGATCTGGCCCTCATCAAGGTGGCGGCTCCCGCCGGGCGGGCCCGCACCGAGGTGCGCGAACTCGCCGAAATCTTCCGCGGCCGGATCGTGGACGTGGCCGCCGACAGCGTGATCGTCGAGATCTCGGGCACCGAAAAGAAGATCGAGGGCCTCGTCGAGTTGATGCGGCCGTTTGGCATCCTCGAACTCGTGCGCACGGGTCGGATCGCGATGGTGCGGGGCAGCCCGCCCACCCGCGAACTCACCGAGGCCGCCGACGGCGCCCGTCCGGCCGACTCGGCCCCCGCCCGCGAATCCCTGGCCTGAAACCACACCCCTTACCCCTCCACCCCGGGCCCGCCGTGCGGCGGCCCGACCAACCCCACGGGAGCGAACTCTTGGCAGCGACGATCTACTACGACTCGGATGCGGACCTGAAGGCCCTCGAAGGCAAGACGATCGCCATCATCGGCTACGGCAGCCAGGGCCACGCGCAGGCGCAGAACCTGCGGGACAGCGGCCTGAAGGTCGTCGTGGCCCAGCGTCCGGGCGGCCCGAACTACGACCTCGCCAAGAAGCACGGCTTCGAGCCGATGAGCG
>JBBAVM010000091.1:0-13576 GCA_040397685.1 Pirellulales bacterium | reverse complement strand
GCACAAGCTCACGGAGACCGGCCGCCGGCTCCGCAAGATGATGAAGTGGATCGAGGCGAAGGAGGTCTGATGACCCCCGAGGAATACCAGACCCGACAGCTCTACGAGCAGCTCCAGCCGGGCGACCGGGTGGAGGTGATCCACGGCGTCACGGTCGGCTCGAGCGCGAAGTGGACGACGACGACCGTCGGCAAGGTGCTCCGCACCGAGCGCCGCCGGCACGGCCTCCACTTCCGCCGCAACCCCGACGACAAGGTCTACAGCGACGTCGTGATCCTCGCCCGCGACGACGGCGAGCTCACGACCGTCACGGTCGATGAGTTCACCCGCCTGCGCCGGGCGTAGCCCGCGCTTCGGGCTTCCGTTCAGGGAAGGCTCGGGGTTGCCCCTCCCGTTGAGCCGGCGTATTTGACCAGCGAAGCCATGGATGGCGCAGCGCAGGCAAATCCGAGTGAGCGGAGGCCTGGAGGGCCGGAGTGAACGTCCGGCGAAGCGGGAGGGGCGACCCCGAGCCGGCGTGCATCCAATGCAGTTCGGCCCCGGATGGCGGCGAAGCCGCCTACGGCACGCGGGCGATGACGCACTTGAGATACTCGCCCTCGAGGCAGCTCGCGCTCACCGGATGGTCGGGGCCGGCCCCGCGGCATTCGAGGATCTGGAGCGGCCGGCGGGCCCGCTGGGCGACGCCCGCGAGCATCTCGAGAAAGTCGTCGCGCGACACGGATCCCGAGCATGAGCAGGTCACGAGGATGCCCCCCGGCTCGAGCAGGCCGAGCGCGACGCGGTTGATGCGGTGGTAGGCCCGCAGGGCGTCGTCGAGCGCCGCGCGGCTGCGGGCGAACTTCGGCGGGTCGAGCACGATCATGCCGAATCGCTCGCCCGCCGCGGCCAGGGCGTCGAGTTTCTCGAACGCGTCGGCCGTCTCGACGGTCACCTGGGCGGCGCCGTTGAGATCGGCGTTGGCCCGGGCGAGGGCCGTGGCCTTCGCGCTCGAATCGACGGCCAGGACGCTCGCCGCCTGTCCCGCCGCGGCGCAGGCGACCGAGAAGCCGCCGGAGTAGCAGAACATGTCGAGCATCCGGCGGCCGCGGGCATACCGGGCGGCGGCCTGGCGATTGTCGCGCTGATCGAGGTAGTACCCCGTCTTCTGCCCTTCGGCGAGGTCTACGCCGAACCGCAGCCCGTGCTCCGCCACGAACACCGGGCCGGCAGGGGACGTGCCGCGGAGCAGCCGGTCGGGGAGGTGCAGGCCTTCGAGTTTCGAGAGGCCGCGCTCGGCACCCCGAAGGAGAATCCCCCGCGGAGCGACGAGCGACTCGAGCGTGTCGCAGATCGCCTCGAGGCGATGGGCCATCGCCAGGGCCGTGACCTGCACCGCGAGGTACTCGCCGTAGCGGTCCACGATCAGGCCCGAGAGGTCGTCGCCCTCGCTGTTGATGAGACGGGCCGCAGCCGCCCGGTCATCGAGCCCGAGCGTGCGACGCAGCCCCACGGCCGCCTCCAGCCGGCCGCGCCAGAAGCCGGCGTCGAGCCGCGTGGCGGGATCGAAGGCATAGAGGCGGACGCGAATGCGGCTCGTCGGGTTCCAGAGCCCGCGTGCGACGAACTGCCCGTCGTGCGTGGCGAGGTCCACCACCGCCCCGTCGGCGGGTTCACCCTCGACGCGGAGCACGGCCGAGTCGAGCACCCACGGGTGGCGGCCGAAGAATGGCCGGGCCCGCTTGGGCTTCAGGATCACGGTCGCTGTCGGCAGTCCCTCGCCGGCGTCAGGCTCCGGCGGACGGTCAGGCATGCACGACCTGCTTGGCCGGACCCGGCAGCACGTGCGGCGCCGGGAGGGCGTCGGTGCCAGGGTCGGCCTTCACCTTGCGGCGACCCTCGCGGAGCGCCTTCCGGCGTTCGATCCGCTGCACGCTCCAGCCGAACACCGCCCCGAGCGGGCCGGCGAGCAGGGCGGGCATGAAGATGAGATTGCCGACGAGTGCGATCGTGAGCATCGAGAGCATCATGTGCCCAAACCGCTGCGTCGGCCCGAACGGCGAGAGGGCGAACACCGACAGGCCGATCCCGATCACGCCCCAGCTCTGGTACATGGCCCTGGCACAGCCCTTGTAGGCCAGCATCACCGCCTGCTTGCGGTCGAGACCCTCGGCGATGCCGCGGCGAAACCAGAGCATGAAGTGGACGACGTCGTCCACCGTCACGCCCAGGGCCACGCTCGGGGCCATGACCGTGCCGATGTCGATCAGCATGTTGCCCGTGCCGAGTGACTTCAGCAGCGCGTTGCCCCAGCCCATGCCGCCGAACACCATCACGGCCGGGAAGGCCGCGGGCAGGAGGAGCACGAGGCCGGCCGAGGCCGCCCGGCAGAGGACGATCATCACCACGACGATGATCGCGAAATCGGTGATGAATCCGGCGATGAGCCCGTCGAGGAGCGAATGCTGGGCCTTGTAGACCAGCGGCACGAGGCCGGTGTACTCGACCTTGATCCCGGTCACGCCGTCCTTCTCGAGGCCGGCGATGATGGGGTCGATCTTCGCCTGGAGGTCGCGGCGGAACAGGGCGTAGTCCACCTCCTTCGTCGCGCTCACGCGGGCGCTGATCCGCCAGAGTTCCTCCTCGCGGCCGTCGGGATGCTTCGCGTCGCGGAGATAGTCGCCGGCGAGGAAGTCGTCGCGGTGGGCGATCAGGCGGCGGTTGAGCACGCTGCGTTTCGTGCGGGCCCCGAGGCCGAACGCCCTGGCCGCCGCACCCCCGAGGCCGTCGCCGCCGTCTCCGGAGTCGAGGCTGCGGCCGAACGTGACGGTGGAGAGCGAACTTCCCACCTCGTCGAGCCCGCCGATCTCCCGCTGGATGCGGCCGACGAGCTCCATCCGCTCGAGGAAGTTGAGGTCGCACGACTTCTGGTCGCAGCGGACGAGGATCTCCATCGGCACGAGCGGCCCGAGCTTCGCTTCGAGCCAGCGGTAGTCCTCGCGGATGCGGGCCTTCGGCGAGAAGAGCCGCATGAGCTGCACGCTGCTCTCCACCCGCGTCATGCCGTAGCCCACCGCCGCCATGGCGAGCAGGCAGGCGGTCGCGACGAAGGCGTGGTGCCGCGTGATCCATTCGCCGACCCGCCACCAGCGGCTCTCCTCCATCGGCTTCCAGGCGTCGCTCTCCTCGTCGTCGGAGAGCTTGCCGAGCTTCAGTTTCGGGGGGAACAGCTCGAGCGCCGCCGGCATGAAGAACACGAGGATCAGGAAGCTCACGACGACGCCGACGGCCGAGAAGATGCCGAACATCCGGATCGGCACGAGGTCGCTCACGGCGAGCGTCGCGAGGCCCACGGCCGTGGTGCCGGTGGCCAGCGACAGCGGGAGCAAGGCGTGATGCACCGCCCGCCCCGCCGCACCTTCCTGGATGCCGGTCTCGGCGAGCTGGTCGCGGTAGTAGTTGGCCAGATGGATCGCGCCGCTGGTCGTCGCCACGTAGACCAACGACGGCATCGTGAGCAGGATCGCATCGACGGGGTAGCCCGAGTACCAGACGACGGCCAGGCTCGCGAACATGCTGTAGACGCCCGAGGCGAGCACCATGCCGACGAGGGCCTTGCTCTTGAGGCTCCACCAGCTCACGAAGAAGCCCACCACGAGCGACAAGCCGAAGAGGATCGTGACGCTCGTCTGACCCGCCTTGTCGATCGAGACGTTGTCCACCGGCGGGCCGCCCATGTGGAGCGACTCCTCGGGGATGCCGCATTCCTCCTGGGCAACTTTCTTGATCAGGTCGATCGTGCCGTGGAGGTTGGCCCGCGCCGTGTCGGCGAGCGTGAGCACCAGGCAGGTCTGCCGCTGGTCGAGGTTGTCGGCGGGGGAGCCCGCCTCGACGCCCGCGGGCGGCGGGCCGATCAGGGCGCCGGTGAGCCGGGCGATCGCCTCCTCGCGGTCGAGGTTGAGCGGTTCGGAGGTCATCCGCTCCACGGCCCTCGGGCCCGTCTGGGCGGTCTTGAAGTAGAGCGGCCGATCGATCCGGGAGGCTTCCTCGGGCGGGGGCAGGAGCTTCTGGCCCAACAGCTCGAGCCGAGGATCGCTCATCGTGCAGCCGTCCCAGCTGATGAGGATGAACTCCTCACCCTGAAAACTGCGGCGGAAGAAGCGGTAGACCTGGGTTTCCGGGTATTCGAGGGGCAGCCACCCCTTCACGTCGTTGCGGTTGTTCCCCTTGGCCTTGATCGCCCCCACGACCACCATCGGCAGCAGGAACACGAGGATCGCCATGATCCCCACGCTGTACCGCTGGTAGAAGTTCGTTTTCTGGGGTGACGTCATGCCAAAATCGCCGGGGCCGGTCGGTGTCCCTCGCGCCGAGCTCCTGAACCGTACAGGGGATTTCGGGGTCAGTCCATATCGTTCAGGCGGTGGCGAGGGCGATTTTCGGGCAGTCCGTATGCCCTAAGTGATTTCGCAGGAACAGTTTCCGCTCAAAGTACTGGTTTCCCAGCCGTCACAACCCGCCCCTACGCGGCCGCCTGTCAGGGGGCCGTTTCCGCGGCGTGGAACCCGCAGGTTTTGTGGGTCCCGTCGCAGAATGGCCGGGTTTTCGTCTCGCCGCAGCGGCACAGGGCCACGGCCCGTTTCCCCGGCGGGACCGGGTATTCGCCGCCCTGATGGTCGGTGACCCGCAAAAACACGCCGAGCGCCTCGGCGTCTGGGGGCAGTTCCACGACGAGCGGTCCATCGAGCCGGCAGCGGATGGTCACCGCGCCCGGCGGGAACGTGCGCGTCTCGGACGGACCGGTTGCCGGCTGCGGTGTGGGCGGGGGACTGTTTTCGGGGATATTCATGGGAGTCCTGCGCGCGAGGGGTGGCCCGCCGAAGGGGCGGACCTGAGGGGGTCTACCGGGCGGAGCGGCTGCCTTGAGAGCCACCACCAGAGGCCCGCTGCCAGGATCAGGAGGCCGATCGAGATCACCTGGGAGATCGACAGGGGCGTGCCCAACGCCGGCGGCTCATCCACCCGGATCGCCTCGAGCAGCAGCCGCGAGATCGGGTGGAGCGTGAGGACGAGGGCGAAGACCTCGCCCGGCCGGCGCGCGAGCGGCGTGAACGCGATGGCGAGGCCGGCCAGGATCGCCGCATCGACGGCCGCGTAGAGTTGGGCCGGGTGGACTGGCAGGCTCCACGCGGCCGTATCCCGCGGCAACAGTCCTCGCGCGGCCTGATCGAGCCATGGCGGGCTGTGCGGGGGAAATTCCACGGCCCACGGGAGGTCGCACGGCCCGCCGTAGCAGCAGCCGTTGAGAAAACACCCGACCCGTCCGAGAGCGAGGCCCACGAGCAGGCCGGGCGCGATGCAGTCGGCCAGGTCGAGCAGTGGCAGTCCGCGTCGGGCGGCAAACCGCCAGGCCGCCAGGGCCGCCGTCGGCAGCGACCCGAACACCACGAGCCCGCCGGCGGCGAGGTTGAGGATGTCGGGCAGCGCCGCCCACAGGCCGCGGCCGGGAGGGAAAAAATGCTCTCGGTATTCGATCACGTAGAAGAGCCGCGCTCCCACGAGCCCCCAGAGGAAGATCTCCATGCCGAGCCCGAGGATCGTGTCGGCATCGAATCCCAGGCTGCGACCGCGGCGGATCGACAGCCATGTCCCTGCGGCGGCGGCGGCGAGCAGCATCACGCCGTAGCCCCGGACCGGAACCCCCTGCCCGTCATCGAGGGCGGGCAGGATGAAGGCGATGAGCGCACCGGTCACCGCGAGGGGCATGCCGAGCGCCGTCAGAGTCTCCCGCCAGCCGCGGGTCGCGGCCGAGCGGGCTGCCGCCACCGCGCCGCAGATCGCCCAGGCCGCAAGCAGCAGTCCGAATCCGAACAGCGGCACCGACCACGAGCCGAGGGAGAGCCGCGACGGGATGTGGAACAACGTGGAGAGCATCGGCTGCGGTGGGTTGGCGGGAGCGGGCTCAAAGGGAAGCGATCGCGCGGACGGGCAGGAGACGATTGTCGAGCAATCGCGTCGTGCCGAGTCGTCCGGCCACGAGGGCGATCGCCGGGCCGCGCGGGTCGGCGAGCGGCGCGAGCGATTCCGGGTCGACGATCACCGCATAATCGCAGGCGACGTCGCGGTGGGCGAGCTGTGCCCGCAGCGCCTCCTCCGCCACCGCGATCGAGTCACCCGCGGCCCAGCGGTCGGCCGCCGCCGCGAGCCCCGCCGCGAGCGCGACGGCCCGACCGCGTTGTTCGGGCGAGAGATAGGCGTTCCGCGAACTCAGTGCGACGCCGTCGGTGTCGCGGACCGTCGGCAGGACGGCGATCTCGATCGGCAGGCCCGCGTCGCGCACCATCTGCCGCACGACCACCGTCTGCTGCCAGTCTTTCGCGCCGAAAAAGGCGACATCGGCCGGCACGATCTCGAGCAGCCGTTTCACGACCGTCGCCACGCCGGCGAAGTGCCCGGGCCGGAGGGCTCCCTCGAATGGCTCGGCCACGCGGCCGACCGTGACGCTCTGCTCCGTGCCGTGCGGATACATCGCCTCCACGGTCGGGGCGAACACCCACCGGACGCCGAGCCGCTCGAGCAGCGCGATGTCGGCCGAGAGCGGCCTGGGGTAGCGGGCAAAGTCCTCGTGCGGGCCGAACTGTGTCGGGTTCACGAAGATTGAGACGACGACGTCGTCGCAGCCCGCAGCGGCGGCCGTGACGAGGCTGGCGTGTCCCGCGTGGAGCGCTCCCATTGTCGGCACGAAGCCGATCCGTCGGCCTCCGGACCGCGCGCGTCGGATCTCGTCCCGCATCCGTCCGGGATCGTCCACGACGATCGTCGTCCCGCCACCGGTGGCGGTGACCGGTTGCGTCACGCCATCGCCTCGACAGCCGCGATCGCCTCGTTCATCGCCTGCCCGAGGTCGTCGGCGCGGATCGCCACGACCGACGGCGGCCGCTCGTCCGGAATGTCGCCGGCGCCGAGCAGCCGATGCCGCAGGCCATCCTGGAGCGTCATGAGCATCGCCACCGTGTCGGCCACGGCGGCGGGTGGCACGTCTGCCACGGCCGTGGCGCTGGCGGCGAGATCGGCGAACATGTCGGTGTGGGCCGCCGGCATGCGCCGGCGAAACACGAGCCGCTCCTCGAGCGTCGCCGGCTCGGCCAGGAGCAGGATCGCGACGTTGGGAGGCGAGGCAGCCCGGGCGCATCGCTCGTACGCCCGGCGGGCCCGGGCGGCGGGCAGATGACCGTCGGCCGCGGCGAGAAACGTGCCGAGCCAGAAGTCGGTGACGGTGCCGTGCAGGTCGTCGGGCCACGACTCCGCGTGCAGCGCCGAGGCGCACTCGGCGAGGGCCGCTTCCCAGTGGGAGGCGAAGTCGTGATCGGTCGGCGCCGGGGGCGCGGCGGGCGAGTGCACGAGGCGGGCGAGGATCGCGTCAGCGACAGTCGCGGCCACTTCGGGCGCCCCGCTGCCCGGCACGCCGATCACGGCGATGTGGGACCGCCGCTGCGAGATGTTCGCGAGCAGGTCGCGCACCGACCGGCCGGCGAGGGGATGGACGAGGTCGGGGGCGATTTCGACGCAGGGCTCGAGCACGAACCGGCGCGTCGCCATCCGCGGGTGGGGCACCGTCAGGTCGGCGCGGTCGAGGACGGCGTCGCCGTAGAGCAGAAGGTCGAGATCCACCGTCCGCGGCCCCCAGCGCTCGGACCTGTCGCGGTGGAGCGTGTTCTCGATCGCCGTGAGCACACCGAGCATGTCGGCGGGCGGGAGATCGGTGTCGATCAGGAACGCACCGTTGACGAACGGTTCCTGGCCCGCCGGGCCTCCGATCGGACGGGTCGCGCGCAGGCGGCTGGCCGCGACGACCGTGATGCCGGGCATGGCCCGCAAGAGTTCAAGCGCGTCGGCCAGCTGCTCGCGCGGGCTTCCCTGGTTCGAACCGCATCCAATGAGGCATCGCGCCATGGCTCGTCGCCCGAATCCCATTGCGGCCCGGCCGGTGGACCGGCCACGCTCCCTGGACCCGGGATTCTATCCCGAACGCCGTCCGACCGGCACCTCCGGGAGGCCGAATCGGCCTCCGGAGGCTCGAAAGCGGGGGGGACATCCAGGCCACGACCAAGGTCGTCGACTGTCGATCCCTCAAGTCGTCGCCCCCCAATTTTTCGAGCACCGTCCACGGAGGCCATCGGAGCCGGCGACCGAGATCATCGATGAAGGTCATCAATGAAGATCATCGGACTCGATCATCGACAAACCGATGACGCATCCCACGAACGCGTGATCGCGGCATTCTGAGAACTGGGGTTGGGTTGTCAAGCATCGCGACCGCGTGCTCGCGCGACGTGTGCGGAATCCACGAGCGAAACGCGGACCCGCGGACCAAAATATTTTTTTCGGGCGCCCGCGGAGCGATCGCCGTGCGCGAGTCCGCTTGCCAGGCGGCGTGGGTTCGGCGAAAAACAGGCTGTTTTTCCTGCTCAGCGGCCCGGCGCGCGACCTGCAGCCACGGCGATCCTGTTGTCCCCCGACGTGTTTTCATGGTGCCATCGTCACCTCTTCCCGACGAGGATCACGGTTTGCCCGCCGATCGGGAGCAGGGGCTTGACGAGTTCGCGCATGCCTTTCCGGCCGACGTTGCGAGCGATGCCGGCCCGGATGACGTCATGCCGGACGGGCCCGCGCCCGACACCTACTGGACGCTGTCGCGCACGCCCCTCACGAGCCTGGCGTTCACGCTGCCGCTCGTGCTTGCGTACGAGGGGGGCGTGCTGGTGCTCGGTCGTGGATCGCCGCGGAATGGGGCCGACGTGTGGCTTCGGCACCTGCTCGATGCGCTCGGGTTCGGCGAATACTTTCTGCTCCCGACGCTGACAATCGTGGGGCTCCTGGCCTGGCATCACGTGCGGCACGATCGCTGGCGATTCAGCCCGGCCGTGCTGCTCGGCATGTGCCTGGAATGCCTGGTGCTCGCGGCGGTGCTCCTGGCGCTCGCGCGGCTGCAAAACCGGTTCTGGCCGCTGTTTTTCCAGGGGCCGCCGGCGGGCCTGTTCGCCCGGTTCGTCGGATTCTGCGGTGCCGGGCTCTACGAAGAGGTGCTGTTCAGGCTGCTGCTGCTGCCGGCCGTCGCGTGGGCGTGTCAGCGGCTCGGTTCGGGGCCGGCGGCGGCCTGGGCATGGGCGGTGTTCGGCACGAGCGTGCTGTTCGCCGCGGCGCACTACGTCGGCCCGCTCGGCGACGCCTTCGATCTGCACAGTTTCGCCTTCCGCACGCTCGCCGGCATCTTCTTCGCGACGCTTTTTCTGGTGCGGGGCTTCGGCATCGCGGCCGGCACCCACGCCGCCTACGACATGGTCGTGGGCCTCTTTTGACGCCGCTTTGTGGAAGCACGACCCCCTTCCCTATAATCCGCGAATCCTGTCGCAGGTCATGTCGTGCTGTCCGTCCGACCGAAAGTCACCGATCTCGTCTTCCAGCTCTACGGGCGGACGCTCCACCCGGAGCTTTTCGAGATCTGTGCGACACGATCGATCGAGCGCGGCGGTTATCGGGCCGACGTCACGATCACGAGCGCCGGCCACGTCGTCACATGGCGGCGCGAGGGCCTCACGCTCTGCGAGGTCGCGACGAGTGCCGCCCAGCCGCTCCCTCAGAAGCGGCGGCTGCTCTCCCATCGTCTCGCCGGCGAAAGGAGCGATCGGATGGAGTGCCGCGGCGGCACGACCTACCAGACCTGCTTTCAGCTGGAGGGCGTCGCCCCGGAAGTGTTCTGGACCTTCCAGCAGGAGCTGTGCAGCGAGGGGATCAAGCACGGGCTGTTCCACCGCTTCGAGTCGGGCGGGCGGCTCGCGCTCGGGGCGATCAGCTGGATCAATATCGAGACGCGGGCCCGCAGTCTCCTCGTACAGGCGTTCCACACCTTTCCCGACGATCTCGCGATCGTGAAGAGCCAGACACTCTTCGAGGCCGCCTGAGCATGCCCAAGTCCCGCCCCGCCCCGTCGCCCCCCTCCGCTCCGGCCCGTCGCAGTCGCGTGTTGATCGCCGACGACAACGAGCCGAACCGCGAACTGCTCGAGGTTTACCTCGCCGAAGTCGATTGCGAGATCGCCACGGCGGTGGACGGCCGCGACACGCTCGACAAGGTGGCGACGTTCCGGCCCGACGTCATCCTGCTCGACGTGATGATGCCGAAGCTCTCGGGATTCGAGGTCTGCCAGCAGCTCAAGCACGATCCGGCCACGAGCCCGATCATGATCCTGATGGTGACGGCGCTCGGAGAGCTCGGCGACATCGAGCGGGCCGTGGAGGCGGGCACCGACGACTTCCTCTCGAAGCCGGTCAACAAGGTGGAGCTCGTGAAGCGGGTCGAGAACATGCTCAAGCTGCGGCACGTCAGCGACGAGCTCGAGCGGCTGCGGAACTACATCAGCAGCATGGATGACGATCTGCCCCCACGTTCGTGAGCACGCGGACCGTGGCCGGTGACTTGTTGAGCACGTAGAAGTGGATGCCGGGCACGCCCTCGTCGAGGAGTTCGCGGACCTGGCGTGTCGCGAACTCGACGCCGGCCTCGAACTGCGCCGTCTCGTCGTCGCCGGCGGCCTCGAACGCGCGGGTGAACTCGTCCGGCAGCCGGGCCTTGCAGAGCGTGGCGATCCGCCGGATCTGGGCATAGTTGGTGACGGGCATCACGCCCGGCACGATCGGCGCCGTGATACCGACGGCCGCGCAGCGGTCGCGAAACCTGAGGAAGTCGGCGTTGTCGTAGAACAGTTGCGTGACGACGACGTCGCCGCCGGCGGCACATTTGCGGCGCAGGTTCTCGAGGTCGGCGTCGGGGCTCACCGCCTCCTGGTGGGTCTCGGGATAGCCGGCGACGAGGATGCCAAACTCGGGGAACTCCGCCCGGATCAGCGCCACGAGTTCCGCGGCGTACCGCAGGCCGCCCTCCGCCTGCTGAAACTCCGTCTGCCCCTTCGGGGGATCGCCGCGCAGGGCCACGATCGCCGCCACGCCGAGCGCCGCCGCCTCGCGGAGGTAGCCGCGCAGTTCATCGACCGTGCTGCCGACGCAGGTCAGGTGGCTCGCGACCGGAAGGGCGTGCCGGGCGCGCACGCCCCGCAGCACGTCGAGCGTCGTGCCACGGGTGGATCCCCCGGCGCCATAGGTGCAGGTGATGAGCGCCGGCTGAAACTCCATGAGCTCGGCGACGGTCCGCCACATCGCCGCCTCCGACTCGGGGCTCTTGGGCGGAAAGAGCTCGAATGACAGGCCGAACCGGCCGGATGTGTAGACGTCTGAAAGATTCATGCCATCCATTGTAGGACAGGCCTTCAGCCTGTCATCTGGTCGTGGGACAGGCCTTCAGCCTGTCGTCTAGTCGTGGGACAGGCCTTCAGCCTGTCGTCATCGGCCGTGCGCCGCGGCGCGATCCGCCACGGTCGCGAGGAGATCCCGGTCCGCATCGAGCAGCGTGAGTCCACGCCGAGCCATCATGCGGCCAAGCACGGTCGCCGTCTGGTCGGCCGAGGATTGGCCGCCGAGCAGGTCGTTGGCGAAGGCGGGCACCGACTCGGCCGTGGTTCCCTGCACCACCGCGCCGAGCCCGATCCGCGTTCCGCAGGGAATCGAGGTGTTGATCGCGGTGCGGACGAGGTCGCCGATCAAGGCCCCGAAGAACTGGCGCCCGGTGTCGATCGTGGAGCGGCTGCCGTCGGCGTGCCGCTCGTGCAGCCGCACGGGCCCGTAGGTCGCCTTGAGGTTGCTCGTCACGGTGCCGGCGGCGAGGTTCACCCAGCTGCCGACATGGCTATGGCCGAGAAACCCGTCGTGAGGTTTGTTCGAGAACGCCTCCATGACCGTGGCCTCGATCTCGCCCCCGGCGCGGCATTCGGCACCAAGCACCGTGCCTGCCCGGAGCCAGGTGTGTGGATTGACGCGGGCACGAGGCCCGACGAGGACCGGCCCGTCGAGGCAGACGAACGGGCCGATCTCCGCGCCGCTCGCGACGACGACCGGCCCGCAACGCACGACGACTTCCGCCGCGACGTGGGCCCCGTCGGCGACGAAGAGCCCGGGCCGCATCTCGCGGTATGCGCCGCCGTCGAGCGCGACCGCGAGCATGCCCTCGAGCGACCGCTCGTGGGCGGCGACGATGTCGTGCGCCTGGTCGATGAGATCGAGATCGGTGTCGGCCGGCGTCATGCCGTCCGCGAACCCGTCGAGCAAGGCGGTCGGTCCTTCGGCGTGCAACCGCTGCACGAGCGCGTCATCGGGGCCCGTGCCGTCGGCCGTGAGGTGCAGGATGGCGGCCGCGATCGCGTGGCCGTCGCGCACGATCGTGCGGCGCCCCGCCTCGACGAGGCTGCGCAGCCCGACGAGGTTGTCGCGGCTCGGCACAAGCCGGGCGTTGACGACGAGCGCGATCGCGCCGTGTCGGGATGCCGGTGGCAGAGGAGGGGGATCGGCCGGCCCTCCCCAGAGGGCGACTCGGCTGCCGCCCAAGGCCGCGAGGTAGCGGGCGAGATGCGGCCGGAGGATTCGCCGCACGGTGCCGGTGCCTGCGAGAGCCGCGCGGAGCGTCGTCGCCCCGATCATGAGATCGCAGGCGGGCCTGGTGGCTACGAGGGGGCCGAGCCGCTCGACGGCATCGTCTTCGAATACGAGCACTTGCATGGCTGCACCGGACGGCCCCCGCCCGGAGGGCGCGGCACCGATAGAACCCTACCACGCTCCGCTGCCCGCCGCGGGCGCGGTGCTGGCAAATCGACCCGGCAGACCGTAATCTCGGGCGAATCAACGCCTCTCACGAGCCGGAGTGGCGGAATGGCAGACGCGGCGGACTCAAAATCCGTTGCCCGCAAGGGCGTGTGGGTTCAAGTCCCTCCTCCGGCATTGCATAAACCACGGGGAAGAGTGGGGTTCGGGGTCGGGCAGCCTCTCATGCTCGACCCCCAAGAGTGGCAACTGTTAGGTAAATCGCCAAAAAAAGCTTGGAACGGCGTTCAGATCAAGTCGTGCTACATGCTGGCGTCACTCTTGGACGTCCCGCTCACTCAGGCCGCGCAGACCCTCGTACCCGTGGCGGTCACGGCTGGCGACAAGATCGACGGTCTGCGGCAGTGGGCTTCGGGAAGGTGTCTCTCGGCGGATCGGGCTGGCGTGTATTCGCGGTCGGAAGTAGGTGGCGGTCGAGTTCGGAGGGTGGTGGGGGAACCGGGGGTGAATTGACCAGCCGTAAAACACCGAGGTGAGCAGGCCCGTGATGGCGACCTGCCCCCCTCGCGTTGGAATCACGTGCGTTGGATCGCGTCATGCCTGCTTACGCCGGCGGAAGAGTGAGTAGCCGCCGCAGGCAAGACCGGCGAGAGCCATAGCGGAAGTGGAGGGCTCAGGGACGGCAACGGGCACAACGGCATAAATTCCATACTCAGCACTTTGCCAACTTCCGTTGTAGAGAATGTCAGCCGTTTGGATCGTTAGGTCGTAAGAGCCAGAGTAAGAAAACGCCCCTCCTAACTCTCCTGAATCCCGAACCACAGCCTCACCGCTGGGTGTGGGTGCACCAAATACTGTGACAAATACCCGAGACATAGGGTCATCGCTGG
>JBBAVM010000090.1:0-13631 GCA_040397685.1 Pirellulales bacterium | reverse complement strand
TTGACCGGACACGTCTTTAGCAAAGACGCGCATTCGACCACTCTGCCACCTCTCCGAACCCGCGAAAATTCCCGTGGACGGGGAGAATGATCGCCGGTCTATTCTTGACGCCAAATCCCGGTCCCGCAAGGAGGCGAACCGTCATGCAGGCATTTTTTCGCAACAACGCAACCAGTGCCACCGTATGCGGGCTGGCGGTAGCCTGCCTCGCCGTCTCGCTCGAGGCACGGGGCGATGCGCGCGACGCGGAACACCTGTCGGCCGCCCGCGCGAGCATCCGGGCCGACGAGGCGAGCCGTCACGTTCACGCGCTGGCCGACGACGCCTTCGAGGGGCGGGAGGGAGGCAGCCGCGGTGGCCGGGCCGCCGGCACCTACATCGTCGCGGCGCTCGAGAAACTCGCCGTTGAGCCCGCCGGCGACCAGGGCACGTTCTTCCAGAACTTCGGCGGCATGCGCAACATCCTGGCGCTCCTGCCGGGCAGCGACCCCACGGTCGCCCAGGAAGTCGTCGTGGTCGGCGCCCACTACGACCACGTCGGCTACGGCAACGCGCGGAACAGCTACGGTCCCACGGGCTTCATCCACAACGGCGCCGACGACAACGCCTCGGGCGTCGCCGGACTGCTGGAGCTGGTCGAGGCCCTCGGTCATCTCCCCAGCCCGCCGCGGCGGCCGATCCTGATCGCCTTCTGGGACGGCGAGGAGAAGGGACTGCTCGGCTCCTACCACTTCCTGCGCGTGCGGCCTGCGATGCTGGCGACGTCCAGAATCGTATTCTCCGTGAACCTCGACATGATCGGCCGGTTGCGAGGCGAGCGGCTCGAGGTGTTCGGGGCGCGGACCGCCGAGGGGCTGCGGATGTCCTGCCTCGAGGCCAATGCCGCCACACAACTCGAACTCGTGTTCGATTGGGAGATCACCGACGACTCCGACCACTACCCGTTCATCGCCGCCCGGATTCCCACGGTCATGTTCCACACCGGGCTCCACGACCAGTACCACCGGCCGAGCGACGACACGCACCTCGTGAACTTTGCCGGCATGGAGCCGGTGACGCGGCTCGTGCTCGACTTCGTGACGGCGATCGCCGATGACCCGCGGCCACCACGTGCCTTTCGTGAGGATTGCCGCCGGGAGTCAGCGGCCACGCGCCGGGCGCTCGAAGCGCCGGCTGCCGAGATGGTGACGGCCGGGGCCCGACCGCGTTGGGGCGTCGGGGTGCGCAACGATCCGGGGGAGCCTCGGGCGCCGGTCGTGGTGCGCATCTCGCCGAATTCGCCCATGGCCGGCGCGGGCGTGCAACTCGGCGATCGGATCGTGGCCATCGACGGAGAGCCGCTCGTCGATCAGCAGGACATGCTGGCCAGGCTTGGGGCGGCGGGCGACCGCGTGCACCTCGACGTGGATCGGAAGGGCCGCATCACGCGGCTCGAGGCGGAGGACCGCGCTCGTCAGTCGTCGTCCTCGTCGTCTTCATCCTCGTCGTCTTCCTCGTCGTCCTCCCACTCCTCGTCGTCGTCTTCCCACTCCTCGTCATCCTCGTCGGAGTCCTCGTCCTCGTCCTCTTCGTCTTCGTCTTCGACTTCCTCCCACTCCTCGTCTTCTTCAAGATCTTGCTCGTCGTCGTCCGACTCGTCCTCGTCGTCGTCGAGATCCTCGTCGTCGTCGTCGAAGTCGTCCTCGTCCTCGTCCTCTTCGTCGTCATCGTCCTCGTCGCCGCGGGCCACGAGGGTGCGGTCGTGGGCGTCCGAAAGCGACGCTGCGTCAAAGAGCTCCTCGGCGGCCATCAGTTCGGGGAGTTCGTTCCAGGAGAACACGTCAGCGGCCAAAACGTCTTGATGTCCTCGCGGGTTCGCAACGATCGTCACGGAAAAAGCTCCTCGGTGGGGACGGAAATTCGACAGGGCCGGGAAAGTGTGTCGCCCCGCTGCCGGAAGTGCAAGTGTCGCGACCCGTGGTTTTCAGGCGGGTGGTTCCGGCGCGGCCTCGTCGGCCGGGTCCGCGGGCGGATCGAGCGGGGGTAGGTCCTCGATTCGTGCGAGCCCGAAGGCCTGCAAAAACCGGTTGGTCGTCTGGTACACGTGCGGCCGGCCGAGATCCTCCGTGCGGCCGCCGATCGCCACGAAGTCCCGCTCGAGGAGTTGCCGCACCATTTCCTCACATCCGACGCCACGGATGGCCTCGATCTCCCCACGCGTGACCGGCTGCCGGTACGCGACGATCGCGAGCGTCTCCAGGGCGGCCGCCGAGAGGCGGTTTTCCGGCGGGGTCGCCAAGACCCGGCGGACCCAGGGGCCGAGCGCCGGCCGGGTGAGCAGTTGAAAGCCGCCGGCGATCTGCTCGACCCGAAAGGCCGCCCCGGAATCGTCCTGAAGCCGGCGGAGATCGCGGAGCAGGATCCGGGCCTTCGTGCCGTCGGGAAGGCGCGCCAGCTTCGCGAGACGGCGCGGACTCAGCGGCTGCCGTGAGACGAAGAGCGCCGCCTCCAGCCGAGCGAGCTCGTCGCTGCGTCGGTGGAGGCCGGGGCTGATGGTCGGCGGCGCCGGTTTCGGTCGGCGCCGGGCCGGCGGGCGGCGCGGACGCCGTGGGCCGTCACGCAGCGGCGGCGTCCAGATCCGCAGCAGGCAGCGGCCGCCGGCGAGGCCGGGAATCCGTTTCGGCTTTTTCTGCATGTCGGCGTCCCTGGGCCCGGGCTAGCGGCGAACGCCTGCAGCGCCGCCGTCTCCCGTCGGGGTTCGCGCGGCCAGTTGGTGCTTCCAGAATTGGACCTGTCCCAGCAGGTTTCGCATGCCCGTGGCGGGGTCGGGATTCGACGTCTGGAACACCCGCTGCAACTGCCCGGACGGATCGGCCGCGACCCGGCACGAACAGCGATGCATCGTGCCACCGGCCAACGGCACGCACTCGATCGAGACGGCGCCGAGCCCGCGCAGGCGGTCCGCCACAGACAGCGGCTCGTGCGGTTCGCCCGCCGCGCTCGGGAGCGGTGCGGGCGGCTGACGGGGCGGCGGCAGCGGATCGTCGATCGTGCTCGGCGCCTGCGCGAGCGGTGGTTCGGTGGCGCCGTGGGCCGCTTGCCGGACCATGCGCCGCCAGTCCCGCGGGATCTTGTGCGAGAACATGGCCAACAGCGGGACGATCGCCAGGCACGCCAGCAGCACCGCGGAACGAAGTTTCATGGCGTCGATCCAGGCCGCGAAAGGCGGACCCGAGGTGGCGTTGTATCGGCCGAAAGGTAGCGGTGGGCGGAGCGGGTCGCAACGCTGACTTTGCCGTTCGCGGGCGGGGAATCCGCGGGAAAGGCCGCGGCCGTCAGGGGGCCGGCGCCGGCGGGTTCGTCACGACCTCGCGCCGCCCCGTCCCGTCGGCTCCCACGCTCGCGGCGAAATGCGGCACGCCGGGCGAGTACTCGATGGTCGTCTCGCGGCGGCCGCGGGCGACGATCTCGCGGACGGCATCCTGCACCACGAGCTTTTCCAGTTGCGGCCGCACCGCCGTCGGCCCGATGTCGCCGGGCTTTACGTCGGTGAGCAGCACGAGATGCACGCCGAACCCGGTGGCGAACGGCTGGGACATCTCCCCCTTCGCCAGCGCGAAGGTCCGCCGCGCGAACTCCTCGTCCATCGCCCCGTGGCGCGGAAAAAACCCGAGATCGCCCCCCTGCCGGCGGCTCGGCCCGGCCGAGTGCCGGCGGGCGGCCTCCGCGAAGGTCATGTCACCCCGCAGGATCGCCGTCCGCAGCGCCGCGGCGGTGTGGAGCATGGCGTCGAGCGCCTCATCGCCACGGCCGGGGTCGGGCCGGAGCACGATATGGCTGGCACGCACGACGGTGCCGTCGAGCTCGCGCCGGTGCTTGGTGAAGGCGGCGTCGAGCGCGGCTGTGGTGAGTTGTGGCAGCAGGAGCTTGTTGAGCGCGAGTTCGAGACGGATCTGGTTCCGCAGCGATGTCTCGTCGCGGCCCGACTGCGCGAGGAACGTCTCGATCGGAATCTTCCGGTCGGCGAGCTGGCCGCGCATCCGGGTGATGATCTCCGTCACCTCATCCTCGTCGATCGTGATCTGCCGGGCCTCGATTTCGCGGCGCAGGAGCCGTTCGTCCACGAGCTGCTCGACGGTCTCGGCCGAGAGCTGGGCCCGCCGCTCCGGATCGATCGTCCGACCCTGCATCACCCGGCGCACCGCGGCATCGACTTCCGCCTGAAAGATCGGCGTGTCGCCGACCCGCACGGCCACGGCCCCCACCGAGCCCGGCTGCGCGCCAGAAGATCCGTCGTCGGCGGCCGCGGCGGCCACCAGCGCCAGCCCGACGGCTGCCGCGAGGGCCGTGAATCGACAACGGGGGGGGGCAGGGATGACCACGGCTGGCTCGCCCGGGTGCGGTCGGAATCCTCACGCGTATCGTAGGAAAACCGGAGCCGCGCCGACACCCGTCCGCGACCGGCTGCGACCGCCCGAGGATTCTGGCCAGGGGCCGGGTTTCTGGCCACAATGGCCGGCAGTGATCGCCGCGGTACGGATTCGATGTGAGCATGTCCCGGATCGCCATCAGCCTGTGCGGTGAGGGACGGGGCCATGCCACGCGCATCGCCACGCTCGTGGAGCGGCTTCGCGAAGCCCACGAACTGCTCATCTTCACGTCGGCCGATGCGCTGGAATTTCTGGGGCGGCGGTTCGCCGAGGACGACCGCGTGCGCCTCGTCGGGATTCCCGGAATCATCTTTCAGTACACCGGCGGCCGGCTCGACGTGACGCGGTCGATCACCACGGGGTTGGAATATCAGGCCCGGCAACTCGGCCCGCTCGTCGATCTCATGCTGCACGAGCTCGACGCGTTCGGCGCCGAGCTCGCGGTCACCGACTTCGAGCCCGGCCTGCCGCGGGCGGCGGCCCGCCAGGGGATCCCGCTCGTCAGCGTCGATCACCAGCACTTCCTGTTGGCCTACGACCTGTCGTCGCTCCCGTGGTGGCTCCAGTGGCAGGCGTGGCTCATGGGGCATGCCGTGTGGATGTATGTCGCGGGGGCGACCGACACGGTCGTGTCGGCGTTCTTTCGCCCGCCACTCAAGCGCGGCTGGGAGCACGTCGTGCAGGTCGGGCCGCTGCTGCGGGCCGAGGTCGCCCGCTCGGCACCCCGCGAAGGGGGCTTCGTGCTCAGCTATCTGCGGCGCCATACCCCGTTCGCCGCCATCGGCACGCTCGCCGACTGCGGCCTGCCCGTGAAGGTGTACGGGTTGGGCGAGCGCGAACCCGTCGGCGCGGTGTCGTTTCACGCGATCGACGAACGCCGCTTCATCGACGACCTCGCCGGCTGTCGCTGCCTCGTGTCGGCCGCCGGCAACCAGCTCATCGGCGAGGCCCTCCACTTCGGCAAGCCGATGCTCCTCCTGCCCGAACGGGCCCACGCCGAGCAGCTCATGAACAGCCACTTTCTCGCAGGCATGGGATGCGGCGACTTCACGCTCCTGGAAGAAGTCACGCCCGACCACGTGCGCGGATTCCTGGAGCGGCTCGACGGGTTTCGCGGGCCGCTCGACGCCCTGGCGGGCCGGATCGACGGCACGGCCGACGTGGTGCGTGTCATCGAGCGCCGGCTCGCCGAGCCGCGGAGCCTGCCTCCCTTAGATGCCGCACGAGCGCCGGGATGATCGCCCGCAGGGCCCGCGCGCGGTGGCTGATCACGGCCTTCACCGCGGGGGCGAGTTCGCCGAACGTGCGATGGTATTCCGGCACGATGAACAGCGGGTCGTAGCCGAAGCCGCCGCTGCCGCTCGGGGCCTCGGCGATCAGCCCGCCGCAGGTGCCCGACGCCGTGGCGACCACCGTCCCGGTCGGATCGGCGAGCGCCGCATGGCAGGCGTAGTGGGCCGAGCGGTGCTCGCCGCGGTGGCCGGCGAGCCGTTCGAGCAGGAGGGCGTTGTTGCCGGCATCCGTCGCGCCGGCTCCGGAGAAGCGGGCCGAGTAGATGCCCGGAGCGCCGCCGAGGGCGGTGACGACGAGCCCGCTGTCCTCGGCGAGCACCCAGGCGCCGAGGGCCCGGGCCTGGGCGGTCGCCTTGAGCGCCGCGTTTTCGGCGAACGTGCTGCCCGTCTCATCCACCTCGACGGCGTGGGGCTCGCCCGCCAGCGACGTACAGGGGATGCCGAGTGGCTGGAGCAGTTCGACCAGTTCCCGAAGCTTCCCGGCGTTGGTGGTGCCGAGCACGAGCGCGTGGGCGGGGCTGGGCATCACCGCCAGCCGCCCGGTGTGCGGGGGACTTCCATCGGCTTCGGCTGCACGTCGAGGAGGATGCCGTCGATCGAGCGCGGCACCACCGTGCCGGCGGCGAGTTTCGTGGCGTCGGGACCGAGTTCGCGGATGATGCGGGTCACGTCGGGATGGGCCGCCGTGGATCCGCCGGCCTGCGGAACCGTCAGTTGCTCGAAGCTGCCGACGCACACGATGCTCGATTCGCGATCGTGGAACTCCCAGGCCTGCCAGCCCGATCGCCGCAGTGACTCGGTCAGCCGGTGCGCCTTGTCAGCCGCGTCCGCGAGCCGGCTCTCGAGCTTGACCCCTTCCTCACCCGAGGCGATCGCCTTCTGGTCGAACGTGCCGGCGCCGGTGAAGGTCGCGACCCGCACGCTGTAACGGCCGGGGCAGTCGAGCAGGCTGTGCGTCACGTCGGCGTTCATCTCCACGACGAATCGATCCACCTCCTGCCGCGTGAAGTAGTCCTCGGGCAGCAGTGGGTTTGGAATCACAAACGCCAGGTGCATCGGCCCTTTCGCGGCGTTCCGGTCGATCCCGATCAGTTTGCGGAATTCCGAGAACGAGCGGCTCTTGCCGGCGTCGCCCGTGAGGGCCTTCGGCTGCAGCGACTTGACCGTCGCGAGCGTCTTTTGCCCGCGCGGGTCATCGAACGACGCGAAATCGCCCACGAGGACGGCGACCTCCACGACCTGCTCCGCATTCGCATACCGCATCTTTTTCGGCTTCCCGTCGGGGTTGAGCCCCAGGCCCTGCTGCCGGCCGGTGTAGTCGAACGCCTTTTCGTGGGTGAAGGCGCGAAGCTTGTGGTCGCGGCGCAGTTCCTGCACGAGCCGGCGGGCGTCGTCGCGGGCACCCTCGCCGCGAAACGTCGTGGCGAGGATCAGCCAGGGCCCGTCCTTCTCGGCCAGCGGAAACATCGCCTCGGCGGGCACATCGGCCGGCGAGAACCACGCCGTCGGCAGCCAGCCCCCCTGCGCGAACACGTTCGAGCCCTGGGAGGCGGCCGTGATGATGATCGCTGCGAAGAGGATCGGCAGCGGCCGCTGCCGGATGCAAGCCCTGTTCACGCTGCGCATGCTCGTCATGCTGTTCACGCTGCGGGTATCCATGGCGGGACGGGATGCCGTGCGGGTGCGCCCGGTCGGGAGCCCGATCGAGCGGGGACGGTAGCAATCGCCCTTCCGCGACGCCAGCCCGGTTGTCCTCCGGGGAAAGACGTGGAAAATGGGACGTGGAACAATGGAGAGGCTGCGAAACCCAGGCCGCGCGATCCCATGATGCATGCTCGGCCCCGGCGATTCGCGATCTGGGCCGTCGCCCTCGTGGCGGCGGCGTGGGTCGCCCTGCTCGCCGTGCCTCCGGTCCTCCTGATTCGTTCCCGCGCCGCGTGGCTCGAAGCGCTCGAACGGCCCGAGGCCCAGGAGCGGTGGGACGAGTTCCGTGATGCGATGCGGTCGCAGTCCGGGAGGCAGGGGCCGGTGCAGCGGAAGATCCCCAAGAGTGCCGAACCGCCTCTGCGCGTCTGGGTTCGCGACTACGTCTGGCTGGCGATCGCCGCGTGGCTGGTGCTGGGCGGGGCGCTCGGGCTGTTTACGATGGTGCTCGTCGCCGGCGCCCTGGGCATCCGGGGCGGAACGACTGCTAGCGACCGAGAATCAGCCGCGCCGTGATGGCGACGACGAAGAACAGCACCAGTGTGATGCCGAGGACGCCGAGAAACGAGAACACGGTGGCTCACCTGTGCGGAGTGACGGTGCGACCGACGACGGCCGGCGATGGTACGCACGGCCGGCGCGGCCCACAAGATTGACCCCGCCGCAGGCGACGCGGCCGCTCGACGTCAGCCCGACGTGCGTCGGAAGACCTCGTCCGGAACGGCACAGATCGCGGTGCGGCCGAGGTCGTCGAGCGTGCGCCGCTGGCCCACGGTATTCCACGGCGTGACGTCCTTCAGCTCGGGCATGATCTCGAGGATCTGATCGACGAGCATGTCCACGATCCGCCCGGTCGGCGTGCCCCGCGTCTGCTCGCGGAGCGCGGCCGCCGTCTTCATGAGCTTCACCATCCGCGACCGTTCGAGCACCGGCCCGGAGAGCTGGCCATCGGCCTCGACGAGCAGTTCGGCGATCGGCACTTCGAGCACCTCCTGCCAGAGCATCACGTCCGAAAGCCGGAGGTCACAGTCGGCCTGTTCCTGCCGCCGCACCACGGTCATCTCGAGTCCCAGCCGGCGGGCGACGTTCCGCAGGGTCACGCCCTGACGGTGGCGGACCTCGGAGATACGGTGCATCCGCTTCTGGAACCGTCGGCGGATGGGACGCTCCATCGCCGGCGCCGCGTCGGTCTCGCCGGCCGCCCGCGCCACGTCGGAGTGCTCGCTGTCGGCGACGGCAAAGGGATCATGGTCCTCGAAGTCGTCTTCGTATGTGCGATCGTAGTCAACGGTGGCCATCGGATGGTCCTCCTGCGGCTGTGCTCGGGTCCGCCGTTGGCTTGCGGTCCCGGCCGCGATCGTCGCGGTGAGAGATGTACGCAGCCGGCCGGACCGGCGTTCGCGCGGATTGAAATTTTTTCTGCACCGCGGCCCTTCCCCGGCGCATTGCCTCCCACGGTGCCCGCCTCTGGTAGCCTTTGAAGGCCATGGAACCGAATGCCACAGGACCTGAACGAGACGCGGTCGCCCCTGCCGTGTGGGCGGATGCCGGGCGCCGTGTCGCCGTCGCCGTTCGGGGGCCCGCCGCCGTCGGCTTTGTCGACGGCTTCACGACGGCGGCGGTTGCGCCGCTCCGCCCGGGCGCCGGCGCCGAGGGGTTTTTCGCCGATGCGAAGGGGCACGTGCTCGCCCACGCGGTGATCCTGCGGACGGCAGACGGCGTGTGGCTCGATGCTCCGCCGGGCGGCGCGGTCTCGCTCGCCGAGCACCTCGAGCGGTATCACATCCGCGAGCCGCTCGAGATCACCGACGAGTCCGCCGGCGTCGCGAGCCTCCTCATGACCGGCCCGGCAGCGGCCGCCATCCTGGAGTCGCTTTGCGGCAGCGCTGCGCCGCGCGAGCCCTGGGGCCACGCGCGGGGCGTGATCGCGGGCGTGCCCGTGGCCGTCGTGGCGATGGCCGCCACCGGTTCAGACCTGTTTCTCGTGCAGGTTCCGGCGACGCGGCGGCCGGACGTCGTCGCCGCGCTGGAGGCCCGCGGTGTGGCGCCGGCGGGGACCGACCTTCCGGAACAACTGCGCATCGAGCAGGGGTGGCCGGGGCCGGCCGACATCCTCCCGAAAACGCTGCCGCAGGAACTCGGCCGCGATGCCCTCGCGATCTCGTTCACGAAGGGCTGCTATCTCGGACAGGAGACCGTCGCGCGGCTCGACGCACTCGGCCATGTGAACCGCCGGCTCGTGGGCCTGGCGTCGTCGCATCCGCTGGTCGCCGGTGCGGCCGTCCGCGCCGGCGGCGCCGAGATCGGCACGATCACGTCGGCCTGTCGCTCGCCGCGCGTCGGTGGCTGGCTCGGACTCGCCATCCTGCCGCTCAAGGCGTGTGCCGATGGTGTGGCCCTCGAGGTGGAGGGGCATGCGGTGCGTCGCGTCGCGTTGCCGCCACCCGCTGCGGCCGACGGCGATCCCGCCCCGCCGTCGGCACGCGGGGGCGAGGTCGTGTTCAAAGCGTCGCGATTCAACGTGGTGCGGATCGAGGAGCCCGGGGCCGTGCGGGTGCGCGACGTGGTCGAGCATCCGGGCAGCGTGGTCGTCGTGCCGGTCGTCTCCCCGCGGGACGTGTGTCTCGTCGAAGTCGCGCGGATCGCGGTCGGCAGGACGCTGCTGGAACTGCCCGCCGGCACGCTCGACCGCGTGGAGTCGCCCGCGGAGGCGGCGGCCCGCGAGCTGGCGGAGGAGACGGGCTACCGCGCCGGTCGGATCACGCCGCTGGGAGGGTTCTGGATGTCGCCGGGCATCCTGCGGGAGCGCATGCACCTGTTTCTCGCCGAGGACCTCGTGCCCGGCCCGCAGGCGCTCGAGCCCGGGGAGCGGATCACGGTGCGCGTCGTCTCGTGGGAGGAGGCGGTGGCAATGTGCCACGACGGCCGGATCGAGGACGCCAAGACGGTGGCCGGCCTGCTCCTGGCTCGTGCGCGAATGACGGCTCATACGCCTCCCGCGTGATCCTCACGCGGACGAAGCACCCGGTTCGCAGCAGGTCTATTCGCCCAACTGGCTCGCGACTGCCCACACCCTCTCGACGGACGCTCGAAGCGCAAGCGAGGGTGAAACGCATTCCCTCGCTCGCGCTTCGGGCTTCCGTACTCGGGCTTCCGTACTCGGGCTTCCGTACTCGGGCTTCCGTACTCGGGCTTCCGTACTCGGGCTTCCGTTCAGGGGAGGCGAGGGGTTGCCCCTCCCGTTGAGCCGGCATATTTGACCAGCGCAGGCAGGATGCCCAAGCGGAGGCGCTCCCGCCGGCGCAGGCAAATCCGAGCGAGGGGAGCCCAGGATGGGCGCAGCGAGCGTCCGGCGAAACGGTACGGGGCAACCCCGAGCCGGGTCGGCCGTGGTGCCGCGCGAGGATCAAGTGGGAGCCGTATCAGTCGGCCGCGGCGTCACCACGTGGCTGATGATTCGGCGTGCGGTCGAGCAGGAACAGCAGGCCGCCGACCAGGCCGCCGAGAATCGTGCACAGAAACCACAGGAGTCCGATCGCGACCGCCTGCTCGCGGGCCACGCCCGACGGCGCGAGGAGGAAGGCGAGGCCGCCCTCGCGCACGCCCACGCCCCCGATGCTGACCGGCAGCACCATCGCCAAGGCGACGAGCGGGACGACCGTGAACCAGAGCGAGAGCGGCAGCGCCACGCCGAGCGCCCGGGCCACGAGCGCGACCGAGACCGCGCCTCCCATCTGCACGAGCATGCTCCACCCCACCGCCTGCGCCATCAGGCTCGGCCGCATCTGGTAGGGGAGCAGGCGCCCGATGAAGGCCCGCGCCGCATGGGGCTCGGGAAACAGCGCCAGCAGTTTGTCGAGCGAGCCGACCCCGAGCCAGACGACTGCCAGGACGGCGCCGAGAAGCAGGGCGGCGATGCCGGCGGTGCCCGCGAGCCCGAGCCGCCATTCCCGGCCGAGGAGCGTCGCGCCGGCGAGCACACCGAGCGCGGCGAGGCCGGTGAGCCGGTCGGCGACCACCGTGCAGCCCGCGAGCAGGCGGCCGTGCGTGGAGTCGGCGAGCCGGTAGGCCTTCACGACATCACCGCCGATCGAGGTCGGCAGGCAGAGGCTGAAGAACTGCCCTTCGAAGAATCGCCAGATGAAGTACCCGAGCGGAAATGAGAATCCGACGGGCTGGGCGAGCCGGGCCCAGCGCACCGCGGCCACGACGTTCACGACCATGCCGGCCGCGAAGCCGGCCGCCCACCAGCGCCAATCGATCGTGCCAAAGAGGGCCGTGAGTTTTGACCACTCGATGCCGCGCAGGGCCGCCGCCATGAGGCCGACGGTGACGAGGACGCGAAGCGAGAGATTCAGCCAGGCCGGCAGCCGCCGCCCGGCTCCACGGGCGGACGCTCCCTCGACAGCGGCGTCCGCTGGCTGCGACGTGTCATGCTCTGCCGGAAACGACATATCTTGTTTACCGTACCTGCATTCCGTGGTTTCCTCCAAGGGATGCAGTGGCGGGCAGCCGAATCGCGGAATCGGCCGCATGCGAATTGGCGAACGCAGACGGAAAAATCGTGCACGACGACTGGATGGCGACCATGCAGGACCTGCTGTCGGGGACGTGGGCCGAGCCCTTGGCGACGGCCACGATCGTCGCCTTCGCGTGCCTGCTTGCCGCGAACGTCGGGAGTTTTCTCAACGTCGTGATGCATCGCGTTCCGCGTGGGCAATCGGTGGCCCGCGGGGGGTCGCGTTGCCCGCGGTGCGGCAGTCCGGTGCGCTGGCGTGACAACGTGCCGGTCGTGGGCTGGCTCGTGCTGGGCGGCCGCTGCCGCGACTGCCGCGGACCGATCTCGGCCCGGTATCCGCTCGTCGAGGCGGCGGCGGCGGCGGTCGGCGGCGTCGTGGCCGCGGAACTCCTCGCCGGCGGCCGCCTCATGCCGGGCTCCCGGTTCGATTCCGTGCGCACGGGGGTCGATGCCCTGCTCATGAACACCGACTGGGCGTTCGTGTTCACGTGCGTCATGCACGGGGCGCTGCTGATGGTCCTCCTCGCGTGGACGCTGTGCGAAGTCGATGGCGTTGCGGTCGCGCCGGCCTGGGCCGCGGCAGCGCTCGCGAGCCTGGGCGGCCTCGCCGTCGTCCTTGGCGGACCGCTCGTGGCGGCGGGCCGGCCGGCGCTCGTGGCCGGGCTTCTCGGCATCCTGGCCGCCATCCTCATCGGCGCGACGGTCCGTAGCCGGTGGCTGCGCGAAGCGCTCGTGCTCACGGGGGCGGTGCTGGGGTGGCAGTCGCTTCTCACGGCGGTGGTGTTGATGCCTGTCGCGGGTCTGATCCGCTGGGGCCTGATGCGATGGCTCGGTGGCCGAGCCACGGCCGGGCCACGGTGTGCGGATCTGTTCGGGGCGGTGGCAGGGCTGATTCTCGCCTGGCGCTGGTTGGCCCAACTGTGGGCGTGAACGGGGGCGCAGGCCCGAACCCTGGCACTCCTGTTCGGCACGGCACTTGCGGCCCCGTGGGGCAAGCGTCCCGCTTGCCTTTGTAGGACAGGCTTCAGCCTGTCATGCCTGTCGTGGGACAGGCTTCAGCCTGTCATCCCTCAACGCGTGCAACCCGGCTCGGGGTTGCCCCGTTCCGTCTCGCCGGACGTTCGCTACGGCCCTCCAGGCCTTCGCTCACTCGGATCTGCCTGCGCTGGCGGGAGCGCCTCCGCTTGGCCATCCATGGCTGCGCTGGTCAGCTACGCCGGCTCAACGGTAGGGGCAACCCCTCGCTTTCCCCATAACGGAAGCCCGAAGCGCAAGCGAGGGAGAAACGCATTCCCTCGCTTGCGCTTCGGGCTTCCGTCGAACCGAGGGCGTTTCGGGGAGCCCCAACCCCGCGTGCCGATGAGGGAGTACCGGGCCATCTGGTGCATCGCCCGGTTCGGCTTCTCATCCGTATGGATCAGGATCAGCATGCAGACGATCATGGCGCGGGATCTGAAGATCGCCACCGATTCCGACAGGGACCCCAGGGAAGCGCGGGTCACGCCCAGCCGCGAGAGCAGCGGACGGAGCTGCCGCAGGTACTTCAGTCCCATACGCCTGCTCCTGGGATACGGGGAGTCCGAAGCCTCCTCAACCCAGGCAAGACAGTCCCTCGCTCGCGCTTCGGGCTTCCGTACTCGGGCTTCCGTTATGGGGAGGCGAGGGGTTGCCCCTACCATTGAGCCGGCGTAGGTGGCCAGCGAAGCC
>JBBAVM010000089.1:0-14087 GCA_040397685.1 Pirellulales bacterium | reverse complement strand
GCCGTCCCGGCGTCGGCTCCGGCTTACGGTCGCCGAGCCGAGCTCGGCTCCCACGGCTTGCTGGCCAAGCAAAATGGGGCGATGCCGTGTTGCCCGTGAAATGGCCCCGCTCCGACCGCTCTTGAGGGAGGGGCAAGCCCGAAGCGGTTTTACGGAAGCCCGAAGCGCAAGCGAGGGAATCGCTCTCTCCCTCGCTTGCGCTTCGGGCTTCCGTGAATGGATTTCTCGATCGGCAAAACGCTTCCTGCTCCTGGCCATGCGCCAGCTCCGACGCCGGGGTCGGCGAGTTGAGTCAAGCACGCATCCCTGACGCTACCCGCACAGCGGCAGCGCGCGGGTGAGGCGGGCGAGAGACTTCTCGCGGCCCAGGATCGCCAGGCAGTCGTAGAGGCCGGGGCCGACGCTCTTGCCCGTCACGGCCACGCGGATCGGGTGGATGAGGTCGCCGATCTTGAGGCCGGCCGCCTCCACGATCCCCTTGCACGCCGCCTCGAGTTCGGCCGGCCGGAACGGGTTCACCGCCCCGAGCGCGGCGATTGACTGCTCGAGGAGCGGCCGCACGCCCGGCTTCGCCAGCCGCTGCTTCACGGCCGCCTCGTCCATCGGCGGCTCGTCCACGAGGAAGAAGTCGGCATAGCCGAGAATGTCGCCGGCGACCTTCAGCCGTTCCCCCGAGGCCTCGATCACCTGCCGCACCGTCGCCACAGCCTCTGGGGGCGGCGGATCTGCCACGAGTTTCGCCTTCACGAGAAAGGGCAGCATCAGCGGCAGCTTCTCGTCGGTCGTGAGCCGCCCCATGTAGTGGTCCTGCACGGCCCAGAGCTTCTTGGGGTCGAAGCTCGCGGGCGAGGAATTGATCCGCTCGAGCGTGAACTGCCGCACGAGCTCGTCGCGCGAGAAAAACTCCGTCTTGTCGTCGTACGACCAGCCCAGGAGCGCGAGGTAGTTGTCGATCGCCCAGGGCAGGTAGCCCACCTCCCGGTAGAAATCGACGATCACGGGATTGAACGTGTCGGCCTCGGCCACGAGGCCAATCCGCTCGGCGATCCGCTGCCCGTGCTCCATCACCTGCTTGAAGTCGTGGTTCTTGAGGTACTGCGCGAGTTTCCGCTTGGAGAGTTTCGTGCGGCTGCCGGGCTCGGCCACGAGAGGCAGATGCGCGTACGCCGGGAGCGGGTAGCCGAGCGACGTGGCGATGAACGCCTGCCGGGGCGTGTTGGAGAGATGCTCCTCGGCGCGGATCACGTGCGTGATCGCGAAGTCGTGGTCGTCCACGACGCTCGCGAGGTGGTAGAGGCACGAGCCGTCGGCTCGCTGGATCACGTGATCCTGCTCCCGCTCCCAGGCGAACTCCACCCGGCCGCGCACGGCGTCGTCGATCACGAGTGCGCCCTCGCGCGGCATCTTCAGGCGGACCACGCTCGTGCGGCCCTCGGCGGTGAGCCGGGCTGCCGTGGCATCGTCGAACGCGGCGAACCGTCGGCTGTAGAGGAACGGTCGCCCCGCCGCCTGGGCGGCCTTGCGCTCCTCGTCGATCTCGTCGGGGCGGGCGAAGTCGCGGTAGGCGTGGCCCGACGCGAGGAGCCGCTCGGCCGCGGCCTTGTGGCCCGCCGCCCGCTGCGACTGGAAGTAGGGGGCGTGCGGCCCGCCGACCCCGGGGCCCTCGTCCCAGTCGATCCCGAGCCACTGGAGCCCCTCGAGAATCGGCGCCAGCGCCTGCTCGACGTTCCGCTCGGCATCGGTGTCGTCGATACGGAGGAGAAACGAGCCGCCGTGCTTCCGGGCGAAGAGCCAATTGAACAGCGCCGTGCGGACGCCGCCGATGTGGAGGTAGCCGGTGGGGCTGGGAGCGAACCTGGTGCGGACGGTCATGCGGTGGGCGACACGGAGGAGGCGGCTCAGGCGGCCCGGCTCATCCGGGCCAGCTTCTTCAGGCGTTTGCGTTCGGCCTTCGACAGATGGCGCGTCTCGCGCTCCTCGTCGAATTCCGAGCCGTCAGTGTAGTCGGTGCCGTCCCCGGTCTCGGAAGGCCACGCTTCGTCCCCGCTCTGCCCGTCTTCCACCGCGAGGTTGGTCGCCACGGCGACGGCACGGTCCGCCGCCGGCGGCTTCGACCGCGCCGCCTTGGTCTGCGATCCCGCCTCTCCCCGCGCCTCGCGGATCACCGACCGCGCCGCCGCGAGCATCGCGATCGCGATCAGGCCGCAGCCAGCCGTCCACGCGGCGGGGGCGAGCCCCGGGTTCACCCCGCGAGTCGCCCCGGCCCAGATCGCCGCGGCGCACCCGCCCCACGCGCCGAGCCCGGCCGTCAGCCAGAGGGCCGTCGCCGCCCGCTCGTAGAGCGGAAGCACCGCCCACAGCGACACGACGGACAGAAGCGTGCCGGCGATCGCGACCCACCAGCCGAACCCTGCCGGGCCGAACGTGATGCCCGTCGCCTCCGACACGAGGGAGCCCATCAGCCTTCCGACCGGCACTTGGGTCGCACACGAGGCGGCGACGAGCAGGAACGCCAGCCAGCCCCAGGCGCGGAAGCGGCCGCGGCGTTCGTCGCGACGATGCCGGCGCATCGACCGGACCGAGAGCGCGACCGCGGCGCCGGAGAGGAGCAGCGTGTGTGCCAGCCAGGTCACGAGCGAAAGCGTCGCGCGAGGATCGACGCAGGCCCGCACGGTCGCGATCGATCGCGCGAACCGGGGGCCGGTGGCGCGTTCGACCGCCGTCAGGGCCGGCTCGTAGAGCCCCAGCGCGAGCACCGCCGCGAGGCCGAGCACGATGCAGGCCACGCAGGCGGCGAACCTCCCCATGCCGGTCGGGATGAGCGTGGCGACCGCCGGCTGGCGCTCCGGGAGCGCCGCCGGGGCATAGTCGGCGGGCTGGCGGCGTTTCGGCGCGTGCCAGCCGCGCGGCTTGGCTGACGAAGACATGCGTTCTCGGGCCCGTCCCTGGGCCCGTCCTCGACTCGTGGATGGCGTGTCGCCGGGTGGGTCGGCATCCTGCCTTCACTCCCCGGCAGTGTTCGAAATCGGTCGGCAGCGGCGTCGGGATTCAGCCCCGCCCCTTGCCAGCGGCCAACGCCTACGCGTGTCATCGTCGGCAAGGTCGCCGTTCGCGTGGACGCCCCTACAATCGGTGCCGTCGGTCGGCTCGTGGGTGATGGCACCTCCCGCCGGCCTGATTTGCCGCCCCCTGCCCCGTGCGATACGCTTTGCCGCTCACGTCGCTCGAGGGCGTGCCTCATCCACCCAACCTCACCCGGTCGAGACCGGACGACCCTGGAGACTCAACCCATGGCCTACACGCTGCCCCCGCTTCCCTACGCCTTCGATGCACTCGAGCCCTTCATCGATGCCCGCACGATGGAGATCCACCATGACAAGCATCACGCGGCCTACGTGACCAACGTCAACAAGGCGCTCGAGGGCAACCCGCTCGGCGACCTGCCGGTGGAGAAACTGATCGCCGATCTCGAGAAGGTGCCGGAGGCCATCCGCACGATGGTGCGCAACAACGGCGGCGGCCATGCCAACCACACGATGTTCTGGGAGACGATCGGCAAGGGGAAGGGAGGCGAGCCGGCCGGTCATCTCGCCGAGGCGGTGCGGAGCGTGTTCGGCGGCTTCGACAAGTTCAAGGAACTGTTCACCGACGCGGCGATGAAGCGGTTCGGCAGCGGCTGGGCCTGGCTGTCACTCGATCCGAAGGGCAAGCTGCTCGTGGAGAGCACCGCCAACCAGGACAGCCCGATCATGCACGGCAATACCCCGCTGCTCGGGATCGACGTCTGGGAGCATGCCTATTACCTGCTCTACCAGAACCGGCGGGCCGACTACGTCAACGCCTTCTACAGCGTCATCGACTGGGATGCGGTCGGCAAGCGGTTCGCCGCTGCCAAGAAGTAGCCTGCTTCCCCCAGGTCGCCCATTCGCCGGTGCGGGCTGCGGCCCGCACCGGTTTTTTTTCGCGCTTGGCGTTGACGGCGCGCCATTCGCCTGCCTATTCCCCCTTCCCATGGTGGGACCGCGTGGCGGATGGTCCGCGCCGTGCCCCACAGCCTCCGC
This sequence comes from Pirellulales bacterium, assembly GCA_040397685.1. Lineage (GTDB taxonomy): Bacteria > Planctomycetota > Planctomycetia > Pirellulales > UBA1268 > RGVT01. The sequence goes on along the minus strand of JBBAVM010000089.1, from coordinate 10,026 downwards.
ACCGTTTTGGAGATGCTCGCCATGGCCATGCCCGGTCGCTTTGTCGTGCGAAACCCCCGGTCCCGAGCGGGCTGGCCAATCCGGCCGAGCATGCCGATCGGGCCGGTCATGGCCCTGGGCGTGGCGTTGCTCGCGGCGGGCACCGCCGGCTGCCGCAGTGGCGCCTCGGCGATGTCCGCGCCATCGTGGTGGTCCTTCAGCGGCAAGACACCCGATGCCGAAAAGTTTTCCGCCGCGCCGCCGTTCGCCGGGGACGTGAAGAAGCCCTCCGAGTCCGCCACGCCCTATCCCACGACGAGCGCGCCCAACGCCTACTCGATGGCCGATGCCGCGGCCGGGCAGCCGCCCGCCCAGCCCGCTGCTCCATCACCGGCCGCCGCGGCCGAGCCGACGGCGATCACCTATGGCAGTCGTCCTGAGATTCCTGCGGCGACGACCATGGCGGCGGGCACGGTGACCCCGCCTCCGGCACGCGCCGCGGACGTCCCTCCGTCGCTGCAGCCCTCATCACCTCAGATCGCTCCCCAGGTCGGTCCGTACGCCGGCCTGGCGAACGCATCGCCTTCCGCCGCTGCGGCACGTGCGGCGCCGCCCCCCGCGTCCGCGGCCCCGGCCGTGCCCTTCGCATCCGCACCCCCGGCCCCGGCGATGTCGCCGGCGGCTGCTGGAGGATTCCCCGCGACCGCCGGCTACGAGCCGGCGGCCCCCGGTCGGTTCGCCGATCCCCCGGTCGGTGCGGCGGCGAGCGGCGCGACGCCACCACCCCTCGCAACGGAAACGCTGACTCTGCCGACCCGCTACGCGAGCGCGTCGGGGAGCCGCTTCGGGGGTTCAGCCCCGGCGACTGGCGCGGCCGCGATGGTGCCCCCTGCGCCGGCGGCATCGCCGACATGGCAGGCAACGCCAGCGGCATCCTCACCGCCGCCTGTCACGTCTCCGCTGCCGAGTGCGCCTCCGCTGCCGAGTGCGCCACCGCTGCCCGGAGCGCCACCGCTGCCCGGAGCGCCACCGCTGCCGACTCCTCCGGCGAACACGCCGCCGCGGCGGCCCGATCCCGGCTACCGGCCGGGAGGCACGTCGAGTTATCGCCCCACGCGCGCCATCCTCGTCGATACCGCCCCTGCGTCGGCGCCCGCCGTGCAGCCAGCGTCGTTCGAGGAGGAACTCCCCGCCGGCCGATGACCGACCGACGATGCGGTCCGCCGGGTACCATGCATGATCATGGCCTGGAATCGCTCGCTCGTGACGTGGTCGATCCTCCTGCTCGCCTCGCACGTGGCGACGGACGTGGTGTTTGCCGCCGAGCCGAGGGCTTCGTCGGGCCTGCGGGTCGAATACCGCGGGGCTGTCTCCCTGCCTGAAATGGTCGCCGATGCCGCGGGCTCAGGCGTGCCGCTCACGGGGTTGAGTGGCATCACGTGGTTTGGTGACGACCGCTACATCGCCGTGATGGACAACAGTCGGTTCATCCTCCGGCTGCGGCTCGAACTGGCAGCCGACGGCACGCCGCGGGCGGCGTCGGATCTCGAACTCGTGACGCTCGCCGCGCGGCACGATTACGAGGACATCGCGCCTCGGCTCGGTGGCGACGATGCCGTCTACCTGTGCGAGGAGGATACGCCGGCGATCCGTATCTTCCGGCTCGCGGATGGCGTGGAGCGCGGCCAGGTGCCGCTGCCGCCGACGTTCGGCCGCCGCCGCCCGAATCGCGGCCCCGAAGCCCTGGCGCTCGATCCCGACGGCCGACATCTCTGGACCGCCACCGAGGAAGCCGTCGCGACCGACGGCCCCGGGGCAGCACCCCGCGTGGGCACGGTCGTGCGGTTGGCGCGGCTGCCGCTCGATCCCGCGCGGCCCGCGCGACACGTCGCCTACGAGGTCGATCCGCCGCATGACGTCGCGCCCCTGCTCGCCGGCGCGCCGCTCTCGGGCGTCGTGGCGATCGTGGCCCTCGGACGTGGGCGGCTGCTCGTCCTCGAACGCAGCGCGGCCCCGGGCTTGCCGCCCTTCGAAAGCCGGCTGTACCTCGTGGACACGACCGATGCCGCCGACGTCGCGCGGATCGAACGCGGCCTGTCCACGCGACGCGAGACCTTCGTGGCGAAGAAGCGGCTGTGGTCGGATGCGCTGGGCCTCAATCTCGAGGGCCTCTGCCTCGGTCCGAAACTCGCCGCCGACCGCCGTGCGCTCGTCGGGATCGCCGACAACGGCGGGCTCGGGACGCCGACCCAGGTGACGGCCTTCGAGTTGGCCGCCGTCACCAGCCCATGACCATGTTCGACTCGATCACTTTCCGGGCGCGATCGAGGTCGTCGCCGGTCTCGTGCATGTAGAGCCGGATGGCGTGGAGCTTGTCGCCCGATGCCTTGGCCAGGCATTCGCGGGCCGTGTGGCAGGGATCGGCACGCGATGTCGTGAGTCCGAGGGCCGACTTCGAGATCACCCACGTGTCACGCGGCCGCCGCGTCATGCGCACGACCTTCTCGCCGGGGTAGGCCTCCTCCACGACCGCGGTCGCCGCCTGCTCGTCGGCGGCCCACGAAATGATGATGTGGGCCTCGGTCTCGATCTCGAAGAGCGGCATGCTGCGGGCTCCTGTGCCTGGTCGCCGGGGATGCGCAGAAACTACGCCAGGGGCCGGGACCCGTCAATTGTTCAGCCCGCGCGTCCGTGGCTACGATGAGAGCGTACCGGACACGGAGCCCGCGGCCGGGAGAGCGGGAGAGGAGGATCGATGCGCTACGACCGCGACGGGTTCCCGATCCCGCCCGGCTTCGATGTCGAGCCGCCGGTGCCGTCGCGGCCCAGGGCGCCTGGGCCGGTGGTCTCCAGGCCGCCGGCCTCTCCGCCTGGCCGGCGCGGAAAGCGGATCGTGATGGTCGTGATCGGGGTCGCGCTTCTCGCGGCGATTGCGATGCCGGACGCGTTGCAGTTCGTGCGTCGCGTCGTGGTGAACTGGTCGCTCGAGCGGGCCGCGGCCCGCGAGGCGCGGAACGACATCGGCGGCGCCGTTGCGGAAATCGGGCGGGCCCTCCACTGGCACGGCCCCGACGCCGAGCTCTTCTGTTCGCGGGCCATGCTCCGGCTGGAAAACCAGGACGCCGCCGGCGCGCTCGATGATGCGGATGCGGCAGCCGTGGAAGCCCCACTGTCGCCGCAGCCGCTGCGCGTGCGGGCCCTGGCCCGCGTGGTGCTGGGCGACGCCGAGGCCGCCTTGGCCGACGCGGAGCGGGTGGTGTCGCTCGCCACCCCGGGCGATCCCGAGGCGCTCAATTTCCGCGCCTACGTCCGGGCGCTCGTCGGCCGCGATCTTGCCGGCGCCCTCGCCGACATCGATGCCGCCATCGCCGCCGTGGGGGACGCCTCGCCGGAACTCCTCGACACGCGGGGGTTCGTCCTCTTTCTCGCGGGCCGCACGCAGGAGGCGATCGACCAGTTGAACCTCGCGATCGACGGCATGCAGCAGCATCGCCGCCAGCTCGCCTTGCTCGCGGGCCGGCTCGACCGCGACGAATTCGCCCGCCGGATGCGTTCGCTCGACCACGGGCTCGCCGTCATGCACCACCATCGTGGCCTCGCCTGCGAGCAGGCCGGACTCTTGGAACAGGCGAAGCAGGACCTGGACCTGGCGCGCAAAAAGGGCTTCGATCCCTCGCGCGGGATCATGTGAGGCGGCGAAATCGCGCCGCCCTTCCGACCGGACCCGCCCGCGATATACTTGGGGGCACGCGAGGCTTTCGCCCGGCAGTCACCGTCAATCGGCATGGCTCACGGGGGTGTAGCTCAGTTGGTTAGAGCGCCAGCCTGTCACGTTGGAGGCCGCGGGTTCGAGTCCCGTCACCCTCGCTTTTCCGCCCGCGTCGCATCTCCCCTTCCCCGCTCCTGCCGGTGCGCCGAACAGCCGTCATCACCGGTGCGGCCAGCGGCCTGGGAGCAGCCCTTGTCCGGCTGCTCGTCGCCGAAGGCTGGCAGGTCGCCGCCGTGGACCTGCCCGCCAGCCGCGCCGAACTCGAGCGGGTCGCGGCCGGAACCGACGTCCTAATCGAGCCGTTCGACGTCCGCGACGTCGAGGCGTGGCGCCGGTTTCGTGCGCGGCTGCGCGAGGCCTGGCCCCGGCTCGACCTCGTCGTGAACGCCGCCGGCGTCGGCGCCACCGCGACAGTCGGCCTCTTGCCAGAGTCGCAGTGGAGCCGCGTGATCGACACGAATCTCATCGGCACCGCACTCGGTTGCGAGACGTTCCTTCCCTGGCTCCGCGAGCATCCCGGCGGGGCGCGGGTCGTGAACGTCGCGTCGATCGCGGGCTTGATCGCGCCGCCGTCGATGGCCGCCTACTCCGCGAGCAAAGCCGGCGTGATCGCGCTCTCGGAGTCGATCGCCGCCGAGTGCCCGGCCGGGCGGCCCGGGGTCACCATCGTCTGCCCGGGGTTCTTCCGCTCCGGCCTGCTCGACACGTGGCACTTCGCCGCCGATCGCGAGGCCCGCGAGGCGCATCGCCGCATGAAGGCGACGCGACTCGACGCCCCCGCCCTCGCCCGCCGCATCCGCCGCGCGATCGACCGCGACGAACGCTACGTGATCGAAGGCTTCCAGGCCCGCTGCCTGTGGCGGCTCAAGCGGCTCGCCCCCCGGACCACCACGGCGCTCCTGAACCGCATCTACCGCCGCCTCGGCTGAGCGTCCGCCGCCAACGTGCCCAACCCGGCTCGTGACTGCCCAGACCCCCTCGCCGGGCGTTCGCCTCGGCCCTCCGCGGCCTCGGCTCTCTGCATGTCCGCTTCGCTTCGCCATCCTCGCCTGCGCTCGCTCCCATAGCCCGGCTCGATGGTCTCGGCAGCCCCGAGCCTCCCCGTTTTCAGTTGAGGAGGCTTCGGTCTCCCCGTGTCCCGGGAGCCGGCGTGAGATGACAAGCGTAGGCAGGATGCCGGAGCGCAGGCATCTCCGAGTGAACGGAGCCCATGGATGGGCGCAGTGAACGTCCGGCGATGGGATCGGGGAGCCCGAAGCCGGCTTCACCGACTCGAGCCCGGCGGGCGCTCAAGCCAGTTCGTCCAGCCAGGCGCGGATTTCGTTTTCGTATTCGCTCGCCAGGCCGCCCACGATGAGCTGGCGGTGGAAACTCGCGGCGCCGCCCTTGAGGAGATCGGCATCCTCGGCGCTCGGGAACCGTTTCGCCGGGTCGGCCGCGATCATCCCGCGGCAGAAGTTCATGAGCAGCTCGTTGCAGGTCACGTCGGCCGGGAGGAGTTGCGGCAGCCGCTGGGCGAGCGTGCGCTTGGCCTCGAGGAGGTCGCGGTAGGACTGGAGGCCGGCGAAGGGCGGCTGGCCGGAGAGCATCTCGATGAGCACGTAGCCCAGGCTCGCGAGGTCGGACCGCGGCGTGTTCTCCTTGCCTTCGAGCACCTCGGGGGCGGCGTAGGATGGGGTGCAGGTACGGTTGGCCGGCATGTTGTCGAGCGCGAGCGCCGAGCCGATGTCGATGATCTTTGCGTTGCCCGTGCGCTTCACCATGATGTTCGACGTCTTGATGTCGCCGTGCACGATGCCGTCGCGGTGGAGGGCGGCGAGCGCCGCGAGGCATTCCCGCACGATGGCGATCGCCACGCCCGGCTTGAGCCGCGACTGCTGCGGGCCAGCCGTCACGATGACGTTGTTGAGATACCGCCAGCGGTCCTCGCTCACGCTCTCGCGGGTGAGGTCGAGCAGTTCCGGGGCGAGCAGCCGCGACAGGTCGTAGCCGTCGATCCACTCCATTTCCATGATCCGGATCCGCCGCTGTTCGACGAAGTTCTGCACGTCGAGCAGGTTGTCGTGCTGGATCTGCGCGACCCGCGACGAGACCTTCGCGATCCGCTCCATGGCCTCGTCGTAGAGGGCTTCGGTCTCGTACCGCTCCGGGGAGAAGATCTTGAGGGCGACCGGCAGCGTGAAGCCATCGGAGCCGCGGCGCGTCGTCAGGAATACGATGCCCTGTCCGCCAGCACCGAGCCGCCGGCCGAGGTTGTGGTATTCCGTCCAGTTGAGCCGTCCGCCGGCGATGATCTCCCCGTAGCGGGCCAAGAGCTCTTCGGGGCAGCGGCTGCCGACCTCGCCCGAGACGGAGATCGTCGGCCGCCCCTCCTGGTAGAGGGTCGTCGTATGCGAATGGCCGAGGGGTTCGGATGGGTCGGGAAATTCCACAGGTGCTTACTCGAGGGTGTCGCCGGGCGGTTCGGGGAAGCCCAGCCGCTTATCGACCAGGTTCAAAAGCGGCCTCCCCTCCGCGTGCCGCCGGAGATTATCGCAGAAAAAGTCGGTCATTGCATCGATTCGGTTGGCGGCCTGCCCGCCGACGTGGGGCGTGATCAAGAGCCGCGGCGCGGTCCACAGCCGGCTCGTCGCCGCCGGCGGTTCCTCCGGGGTTACGTCGATCCCGGCCGAGTCGAGGTGGCCACGCTCGAGGGCCTCGACGAGCGCGGCCTCCACGACGAGCGGGCCCCTGGCGACGTTCACGAGGATCGCCCCCGGCTTGAGCCGGGCGAGGGCGTCGGCATCGATCATGTGGCGGGTGCGGTCGGTGAGCGGGGCGGCCAGGATCAGGATGTCGGCCTGCGGGAGGAGGTCGGGAAGCGTCTCGGGGCCGCCGAGAAACTCGACGGCCGCGGGCTTCCGCACGGGAAACCAGTCGGTGGCCAGCATCCGCACGCGAAATGGCGCGAGCACCTCCACGAGGCGTCGGCCGTTGCCGCCGAGCCCCACGATCACCACCGTGGCGCCGGTGAGGTCGCGCGTGGGCCGCCGCACGAACTCGCGCCGCGCCTGCTGGGCGAGGAAGAGCGGGAGCCGCCGGGTGCAGGCGGTGACGAGGGCCAGCGTGTGCTCCGCCACTTGGTCGGCCAGCACGCCGGACGCGCTCGTTACCATGATGGGCGAGGCCACGACGCTCGGGACGAGGCAGTGGTCGAGACCGGCCGCCGACGACTGGATCCAGCGGAGCCGGCCCGCGGCGACCACGCCGTCCCACGGCACCGGCACCTTCGGGTGACCGCAAAAGATGTCGGCCCCAGTCAGTTCCTCGGCGACCCGCTCCTGCCCGGCATCGACGACCGTCGCCCCGGGGGCGCAGGACTGGATCTGGGCGACGTGCCGGGGTTCGACGGGATAACAGAGCACGATCCGCGGGCGGGCGTTCATGCCCTGCGTTGTTGCAGGTGGGGGGGCGATTTGGCAAGCCGTTGCCCGCCTGACCTCTGGCGAATCCCGGGCCGTAGAATAAACTTTAGGAGAGTCCCGTCGGGGCTGCGTGTGGATCGCGGCACGATGGCAGTGCCCCTTCTCACCGTGCCTGCTTTTTCCGGTACCCCGATGCGTCCGACGCTCCTCGCCGTGGCTGCGCTCGCGTTCCTGCGGATCGTGATCGGGCTGCATTTCTTCCTCGAGGGATCGAGCCACCTGCGCGATCCGCAGTGGTCGAGCACGCCGTTTCGCAAGGCGGCCGTCGGGCCGTTCGCCGACTGGTATCGCGCGAGCCTGCCGGAGACGGGCCGCTGGTCGGCCACGCTCGGTGCTCCCGGCGGCGGCGACGCGGCCGCGGCGGCGCGGGCGTGGAAGGAATCGGTCGTGGCGGAATGGCGCAGCCTGTTGGGCCAGCGCCGCCGCGTCGTTCCCCTCGACGCGACCCGGGCCGCCGATGCGGAGAAACTCCTCGAGCAGGCCGGGGCCGAACTCGACGGCTACCTTGCCTCGATCGGCGACGATCTGGCGGCCTACCGGCTGGAAGTCGAGCGGTTCGCCGACATGCGGCGGTCCCCGGCCTCCCGCCAGGTGCCCTTCGCCCGCGAGCGGGTCGCCAAGAAGCAGAAGGAGCTGGCCGGCCAGGCAGCCGGTTGGATGAAGGAGGCCGCCGCGATCGGCACGAAGCTCGTCGCCGGATGGGATGGCCAGCTCTCGCCTGCCGAGCGGACGAAGGCGGCCGAGGCCGCAGCCCCGACCGCGCTCTGGAAGGCCGATCGGTTCGTGAGCTGGTCGCTCGTCACGATCGGGGCGTGCCTCGTGCTCGGCGTGCTCGTCGCATTCAACGCCATGGGCGGTGCCTGCTTCCTGGCGAGCGTCGTGGCGTCGCAGCCCTTCTGGGTGCCCGGTGCCCAGGCCACCTACGACCAGTGGGTCGAACTCGCCGCCCTGCTCGCGATCGCAGCGCTGCCGACCGGCGGCTGGAGCGGCCTCGACTACTTTTTGAAATCCTGGTGTCCGCTCGCAGGCTGCTGCGGCGGACGCTCCGACCATCCAGCCTGACGAACCGCACGGAGTCCAGCGATGAACCTGACCGAAGCGCAGAAGGTTGTCGGCAAGGAGAACTTCAACGACGCCGTCGCGGTGACGCGTCGTGACTTTCTCACCGGCACGGTCGCCGCGGGCGTCGCCAGCGGTGTCGGCCTGGGATCGATCTATTTCGGCTACGGCAGGAGCGTGGGCAGCCCGCTCCGGATCGGCGTCGTGGGCACGGGCGACGAGGGCAGCGTGCTGCTCGGCGCCCACAATCCCGACTACCTCAACGTCGTCGCGGTCGCGGATATCCGCCCCTACAACGTCTTCCGCGCGTTCCACGGAGATGTCTCGAGCGCGAGCGCGAACGCCGCCCGGCCGGGATTGATGGCGAAGTACAAGTGGGCGACCGAGGACGAGGCCCGCAGGAAGGTGAAGGTCTACGCGGCCTACGAGGAACTGCTCGCCGACAAGAATGTCGAGGCGGTGGTCATCGCCCTGCCGCTCCACCTCCATGCCGAGGCTGCGATCAAGGCGATGCGGGCCGGCAAGCACGTGCTCACCGAGAAACTCATGGGGCACAGCATCCACGAGTGCAAGGAAATGGGCCGGGTCTCCCGGGAGACGGGGAAGATCCTCGCGACCGGCCACCAGCGGCATTACAGCATCCTGTACGACAATGCCGTGCATACGATCGGCACGGCGAAGCTGATCGGCGACCTGCATTCGATCCGCGCCCAATGGCACCGTGGCAACCTGCCGGGCAATGACTCGTGGAAGCCGCCGATGCCCGATGACGAGTCGCTCGCCAAGAAGCTCGCCGGCTGGAAGAAGGAGCTGGCGGGCGCGAAGCCCTCCGACATCGATGGCCTCACGAAGCGGATCGCGCAGCTCGAGGCCCAGATTTCCGACGCGCTGGTGGACGCCGCGAAGTACGGCTACACCCCGATGACCCTCGGCGACGGATCGACCCGCACGCCGCTCCAGGAGCTCATCCGCTGGCGGCTCTGGAATCGTACGGGTGGCGGGCTCATGGCCGAACTCGGCAGCCACCAGCTCGACGCGGCCGGCATCTTCGTGTCGGCGATGCACGGGCCGGGCAAGAAGGTGAAGCCGCTCACGGTCACGGCCGTGGGCAACCGCAGCATCTTCCCGGCCGACCGTGAGATCGACGATCACGTCTACTGCATGTACGAGTACCCGGCCCCGGGCTACGAGGAAGACAAGAACAAGAAGATCGTCGTGACCTATTCGTCGATCAATGGCAACGGCTTCGGCGACTACGGCGAGGTGGTGCTCGGGACGAAGGGCACGCTCGTGCTCGAGCGGGAGCAGGAGGTGATGCTCTACAAGGGGGCCGCAAAGGACACCCGGGTGACCGTGGCCAAGGCGAAGGACGGCACGCCGACGCTCGACACCACGGAGAGCGGCGGTGGCGGCGGCGCCGTCGCCGGCAAGCCGGGCGGCGAGGGGGCCCCGCCCTCGCGCGGTTACACGGAGGAGATGGAGCACTGGGCCTGGTGCATCCGCAATCCCGCGCCGGAAAACCAGCCCCGGTGCAAGCCCGAGGTGGCGATCGCCGACGCCGTGATCGCGCTGGTCAGCAACATCGCGTTGGCCAACCCGGAGACGCAGTCGCGGATCACGTTCAAGCCCGAGTGGTTCGACATCGCGAGCGACGAGACGCCCGAGGGCGTGAAGCCCGACGTGCATCGCGACCGCTACAAGGCCTAGCTTCGACTTTTGCAGTTTGTGAGGGGGCACAAGGGAAGCACCCCGTCG
>JBBAVM010000088.1:0-14131 GCA_040397685.1 Pirellulales bacterium | reverse complement strand
CCTGTCGGGAGTACTGTCCGAGCGTCACTCATCGCGGCGGCGACGGCGCGTCTGCCGCCGCCGTCGCTGGGCTGCCATCCGCTCGATGGCGGCCTGGGCCACCCGGGCCTGAGCGGCCCGCACGTTCTCCTCGGTCGCGACCCCCAATTGCCGCAGGAGCGTGAACCACCCCACCTCGTAGCCGTGCAGTCGGTTTTTTCCCGGCTCTTGCATCGTCACCTCGCTTTCGTGCTTGCGGATCACTCCCGGAACGCGACGATTGAACCTGAGCCGAGGGACAAGCTTGGTCCGCGGGAGGGTGCATCCATGCCAGAATCGCCGCGTTTGCCCGATGAACGGCTGCTCTGGAAGGCGCTTGCCGGCAGCATCGACTGCTTCGTGGTCGTGCTCGACCGCGACCTCCGCCTGCGGTTTCTCAACCGCTCCGACGTGGGCTTCGTCACGCCGGCGGAACTCCTCGGCCGGCCGATGACCGACTTCGTCGCGCCGGACATGCGTGAGACGGTGCGCCGGACGCTGCTCGAGGTGCTCGCCTCGGGCCGCGCCGCCTCCTACGAGGTCGTCGGAGTGAACCCGGCGGGCGAGAAGGCCACCTACGCGGCCCGCGTCGCGGCGGTGATCGACGACGGCGCGGTCGTGGCGCTGGTGGTCACCGCGATGGACGCCAAGCTCCTGCACGACACGGAGCGCGCCCTGCGGATCGAACGCGAGGCGCTCCAACAGATGCTCCGCACCCAGGAGCGGGAGCGCCAGCTCGTGTCCTACGACATCCACGACGGCCTGGCGCAGTATCAGGCCGGAGCCATCATGCAACTCGAGGCCTGCCTGCACCGCATGCGATCACGGCAGGACGCTGGGCTCGAAGACGTCGTCCGCTCCTGCGAGGAGGGCCTGCGCCTGATGCGGGCGGCGGCGGCCGAAGCCCGCCGGCTCATCGATGGCCTGCGGCCGCCCATGCTCGACGAACTCGGGATCGAGGAGGCGGTCGAGTCGCTCGTCGAGCGGATGCGCGAGATCGTGCCGACGATCGAGTATGTGCATCCGCAATCCATGCGCCGGCTGGCCCCGGATGTCGAGACGACCATCTACCGCATCATCCAGGAGTCGCTCTCCAACGTGTGGAAGCACGCATCGGCCCGGCACGTGCGCGTCGTGATCGAACTGCGGGGCGAGGAAGACATCACCGCGGTCGTCACCGACGACGGGGTGGGGTTCGATCTCGGGTCGGTGCCGTCCGGCCGCTTCGGCCTCGAGGGCATCCGCCAACGGGCGCGGCTCTTTGGCCGGGAGGCGACGATCGCCAGCACGCCCGGCCGGGGCACCCGGATCGAGGTGACGCTGCCGATGTTCCCGGCGATCGCGCTCGGCAAGGACGCCACCGCCCCCGCCCCCGCCCCCGGATGGACGATCTAGGCGATCGATCTAGGCGATTCCCTCGCTCGCGCTTCGGGCTTCCGTCGAACCACGCAATCCCCCACACAAGCCCGCAGCGCAAGCAAGGGTCCTCCCACACACCTCCCCTCCCCCGCGATTACCCCCGCTGCCCCTTGCCCGCGTACTCGGCTGCGAGCAGCATCGTGGCGGCGTGGATGTCCACGATCGACTCCAGGTCGGGGCAGTAGCCGCCGCCGCACACGATCGCCAGCGCCGCCCCGCTGGCCAGCACCGCGGCGAGCACGACCCGATCGCGGGCTGCGAGGCCCGCTTTCGTGAGCGCGAGTCGGCCGAGCCGATCGCCCACAAACGGGTCGGCCCCGGCGATGTAGAGCACAAGCCCGGCCCGCGCCCGCTCGAGAGACTCTGTGACGGCGGGCTCGAGGAGCCGCAGATACTCCTCGTCGCCCGTGCCGTCTTCGAGCGCGATGTCGAGCGTGCTGGGGTGCTTCCGCACCGGGAAGTTGCGGGCCCCATGGATCGACATCGTGAACACGGTGGGATCGCCCGCGAAGATCTCCGCCGTGCCGTTGCCCTGGTGGACATCGCAATCCAGGATCAGCACCCGGTCCACCGCGCCCCGGGCCTGCAGTTCGCGGGCGGCGACGGCGGTGTCGTTGAACACGCAGTAGCCTTCACCCCAGTCGGTGCCGGCGTGGTGCGTGCCGCCGGCAAGGCTCGCGGCAACGCCGTCCTCGAGGGCCGCGGCAGCGGCATCGACGGCCGCCCCGGTGCTGCGGAGGGAGCGCTCGACGAGCGCCTCGCTCCAGGGAAAGCCGATCCGCCGCACCTCCGCCGGCGCGAGCGTCCCCGAGAGGACGCGACCGACATAGGCCCGGTCGTGCACGCGCATGAGTTCATCGTCGGTGGCGGCGTGCGGCTCGATGAAGGTGAACGGCACGCCGGCGGCCGCGTGAACCTCCAGCCGCCGACGCAGGAGCGAATACTTGTCGATCGGGAACCGGTGGCCCTCGGGGAGCGGGAGCGGATATCGATCGCAGGGAAACAATCGCATGCCGCCAGTGTAGCGCCGGCCTGCCGTGGGCCCGCGCACAGGCTGCCCCGTTTCTGGGCAGTTGGGATGGGGGTGCGATCCGGCCATCGCGATCGTTGCCGCCTCGTGCCGCAGAAATCATGGGTTTGCCGGAACCCGTCGGGTTTTGAACCGCATCTGGCACGGCGCGTGCTTCTTCTCGAAGGCAGGTTGGATCAGTGCCCTCGAGACCGGGCCAATGTCATTTCCTCACCGTGGCTTCGTCGCCCTGACAGCGTTGTGGCTGGCGACCTCCTCCACTGCGGTGCATGCCGACGGTGGCGCGTCCATGGTGAGGAGCGTGGTCGTGTTCGGGACCAGTCCTGATCGGGCGGCGGCGATCGCCGAGCACGCCGAAGAGGTGCGCCGCACCGCCTACGCCCAACTGCTCGGCGAATCACGACCGCGGCCCTGGGTCGAGCGGTGTGCGATCCACGTGCATGCCACCCCGGCGGCGTTCGCGGCGGCCGTGGGCGGGCCGCCGGCAGCCTCCCGCGGGGCGACATCGCTCGAATTCAGCGGAGAGAGGGTGGTAAGCCGACGCATCGACGTGATGGGAGACGGGGCGGCCATCATCCCCGACGCGCTGGCCCACGAACTCGTCCACGTCGTGCTGGCCGATCATTTCACCGTGGTGGCGCCGCCCCGCTGGGCCGACGAAGGAATCGCACTGCTCTTCGACGACGCCGCCAAGCAGGCCGGTCACGAGGCCGATTTCCGCGCCGCCCGCGACCGTGGGCTCGCCTTCACGGCTGCCGATCTGCTCGCCCTCGAACTGTATCCCGACGACATCCGCCGACAGCGAGTGTTTTATGGGCAGAGCGCCGCCTTGGTGCGGTGGCTGATCGCCCGGCGCGACGCCGCCACGTTCATTCGCTTCGTCGCCGATGTGCAGACTGGCGACGCGGGCTCCGCATTCGAGCGTCACTACGACCTCGACATGGAAGCAGTGTTCGACTCCGCTTGGAAGGAGGTGCCCCCCATCCAATCCCTGAGTTTCAGCATCTCACAATAAAAGAGCCGGCCGCGCACGAATCCGTGCGCGGCTCGGGTTGAGTGAACGCCGAGGGCCCGGCGCGATTCGTCGCGCCGGGCCTCTCAACGTTCGAGACGCTTCGCAGTCAGGTCAGCGGCCGCCGTTGTAGTGGCCCGCGGCCTTCGCCGTGGCATGCCGCCAACTCGCCTCGCCGGCATGCCGGCCCGTGGGCCGAACATCGCCCATCGTGGCTGCGGGGGCCGCCGAGGGCGTGACCGAGTAGCTGCGGTATGAACGCGTCGGTTGCGCGATCCGCACCGCTTGTGGCTGGGGCGCGGCGACCTGCTGGGCGGTGGCTGTGCCGGCCGCGAACAGCACCACTGCCAGCGTGAGCATGAGTGAGCGTGTCATGCGTGTCATGCGTGTCATGGAATGGCTCCTTCTTAAAAAAGTGGGTCATGTGACCGTGTTTCTGATAGGAAGTCTACGCCCCGGGTCGGCCCCCTGTTCGAAGGGCTGGGCAACCGCCGGCTTACAAAGCCGTGAGTAAGCGTTGCCGTGGCGTCAGCCCCGGCGGATCGTGGCGAACCATGCCCGGGCCCCGCCGGGGGTGAATTCGGCCCCCGGAATGTGCGGCACGACCTCGAACCGCGCCGGTTCCAGCGATTCCACGACCCAGCCGACCGCGAACGCCGACCGCAGGTCCTCCTCGCTCACCCGTCGGGGACCGTGGGTTCCCGGTTCGGCCGTCGAGAAGCAGAGCAGAAACACCCGTGCCCCCGGCTCGAGCAGCTTCGCGAGCGCCGCCACGTAGGCCGCCCGACCGGAGTCGTCGAAAACGTGAAACAGCCCGCAGTCCGTCACCGCGTCGAACTGCTCGGGAATCTCCCCGATCGCCAACGCATCCATCTCGAGGAAGTTCACCGCGAGTCCCCGCTCGGCCGCCTTGCGGCGGGCGGCCGCCAAAGGCGGCGCCAGAAAATCGACGCCCGTCACCGTGCAGCCGCGCTCGGCGAGCGACAGCGCGAGGTCGCCTGTGCCGCAGCCACTGTCGAGCACGCGGCCGTGGATGGCATCGCCCGCCTCGACGAACGCCCGCTGCGGCCGGCCGATGTCCCAGGGCGCCTTGGGCGCCGCGTAATAGCTGCCGAACCGTTCGCGATCGCTCTCCGGAGTGGAATGCGTCATGCCGGCGCTCCTAAGCGAGCGCGGTCAGGCCGGGCGACGCCTTCGCTGCCCGTCCGTCCACGAGCACGTCGATCGTGCCGGTCTCCACGCGATAGAGCCAGCCGTGGATCCGCGGCAACGATCCCTTCGCATGCATGTTCTTGATGAGCGCGAGGTTCTTGAGGTGCTTGATCTGGAGTTTCACATTCTCTTCGGTGAGCACGGCCAGTTTCTCCTCCCGCGAGAGCCCGCGCTCCTTCGCGATCCGGTCGGCGGCCTCCTTGGCGCCCGTAGCGATGCATAGCCAGTCGGCGATGTAGTTTTCATGCACGCCATCCTCGATCGCGGCGATCCCGCCGCAGCGGGTGTGGCCGCAGACGATGATGTCCTCGATCTTGAGGTGTACGACTCCGTATTCGAGGATCGCCGAGATGTTGACGTCGTTGAAGGCGACGATGTTGGCGACGTTGCGGTGGACGAACATCGTGCCGGGCTTCGAGCCGGTCATCTGGTGCTCGCTGACGCGCGAGTCGGAGCAGCCGATCCACAGCACCTTGGGCCGCTGCTGGGTGGCGATCGCCTGGTAATACTCCTCGTTCGGCTTGAATTCGCCGGTCACGAACGCGACGTTGCCATGCAGCAGTTGATCGATCATGCGGCGGTCTCTCCGGACGGCGAGCGGACCGGCAGAGGCTACCGCGCCGACCGCGGGGCGGGATAGACACCCCGCCCGGGTTTGGCCTTGCGGATTGCGGTCGTGGGCGGGAAAACGTTGCTACCTTCCAGGCCCTCGAGATCCCGCCCGCGCCGATGCCTCCCTTTCTCGAACCGCTGCTCCGCGACTGGCAGGCCGTGCTCACGGCCGGTGTGGCGTTCTGCACCCTCGCCATCCTGCTCTTCAGCCAGCGGGCCCCCGATATGGCGATGGTGGGCGGGGTGATCGTCCTGCTCGCGGCGGGTGTGATCACGCCGGACGAGGCATTCAAGGGGATGAGCAACGAGGGCATGCTCACGGTGGCGGCGTTGTTCGTGGTGGCAGCGGCGGTGGAGCGCACCGGCGCCCTCGCGACCGTCGTCGATCGGGCGCTGGGCAGGCCGCAATCGCTCGCCTCGGCCCAACTCCGCACGATGGTAGCCCCAGCCGCGGTGTCCGCCTTCATGAACAACACGCCGGTCGTCGCCCTGATGGTGCCGGCGATCCGCGACTGGGCGAAGAAGCACCGCCTCAGCGTGTCGAAACTCCTCATGCCGATGAACGCGGCAGTGATCCTTGGCGGCCTGTGCACACTCATCGGCACGAGCACCAACGTCGTCGTGAGCGGCCTCGTCGCAGCGAAGACGGGCCGCACGCTCGGGATGTTCGAGATCACCTGGCTCGGCGTGCCGCTGCTCGTCGTCGGCCTCGCCTACCTGCTCGTGGCCAGTCGGAGCAGCCGCCTCCTCCGCGACCGGCGACCGGCGATGAGCCAGAGCGACGACCCGCGGAGCTACTCACTCGAGATGCTCGTGGAGCCCGGCAGCCCGCTCGTGGGCCGCTCGATCGAGGAGGCCGGCCTCCGCGGCCTCGAGGGGCTCTTTCTCATGGAGATCGACCGCGGCGGCCACGTGATGGCGGCCGTCGCGCCCACCGAACGGCTCGAGGCGGGCGACCGGCTCGTGTTCGTCGGCGTGGTCGATTCGGTCGTGGAGCTCCAAAAGATCCGCGGCCTGCGGCCGGCGACCGACCAGGTGTTTCAACTCGACGGCCCGCGCTCGGAGCGGGTGCTCGTGGAGGCGGTCGTCTCCAATTCCTGCCCGCTCGTCGGGAGCACGATCCGGGCCGGCCGGTTCCGCTCGACCTACGACGCCGTCGTGATCGCCGTGGCCCGCAACGGCGAGCGGCTCGAGATCAAGCTCGGCGACATCGTGCTCGAGCCTGGCGACACGCTGCTCGTGGAGGCCAGCCCGAGTTTCCTGGAACGGCAGCGATCGAACCGCGATTTCTACCTCGTGAGCGAGGTGCGGGGCTCGACGCCTCCGCGGCACGACCAGGCCTGGATCGCCTGCACGGTGCTCGCCGCGATGGTGCTCGCCGCCACGCTCGAACTCGTGCCGATGGTGGCCGCCGCGTTTTTCGCGGCGGCGGTCGTCGTGGCGACGGGCTGCATCTCCGCGAACGAGGCGCGGCGGAGCATCGAATGGGAATCGCTCCTCTTGATCGCGGCCAGTTTCGGCCTCGCAAAGGCGATGGAGAAGACCGGCCTCGACGAATCGATCGCCCGGGCGACGATCGGTGCGGCCGGCGACCACCCGCACGTCGTCCTGGCCGCGATCTACTTCGTCACGATGCTGTTCACGGAACTCATGAGCAACAACGCCGCGGCCGTGCTCATCTTCCCGATCGCCTGGCAGACCGCGGCCGACATGGGGCTCAACCCGATGCCCTTCGTCATGGCCGTGACCGTGGCGGCCAGTTGCGGCTTCGCCACGCCGATGGGCTACCAGACGAACCTCATGATCTACGGCCCGGGCGGCTACAAATTCAGCGACTACGTCCGGTTCGGCGGACCGCTGAACCTGATCGTGATGGCGATCACGGTGCTCCTCGCACCGCTCATCTGGCGGTTTTAGCGACGGCTGCGGGCAAGCCGGGTGACGGCGTCGGCGAGCCGGTCGATCTCGGCGGCCGTATTGTAGAAGGCGAGCGACGGCCGCACCGTGGCCTCGAGGCCGAAGTGCCGCAGCGACGGCTGGGCGCAGTGGTGGCCGGCCCGCACCGCGATCCCCTCGCGATCGAGCGCCTTGCCGATCTCGACCGGATCGAGCCCGGGGATCACGAACGACAGCACGCCCACCTTCTCCCGCGCCGTGCCGACGAGCCGCAGGCCGTCGATCGTCGTGAGCTTCCCGGTGGCGTAGTCGAGCAGGTGGTGCTCGTAGGCGGCGATCTGTTCGCGGCCGAGCCGCGTGACATAGTCGAGCGCCGCACCCAGCCCGATCGCGTCGGCGATATTCGGCGTGCCCGCCTCGAACTTGGCCGGCGGCTCGGCGTAGGTCGTGTGGGCGAAGGTCACGTCCTTGATCATGTTGCCGCCCCCCTGCCAGGGCGGCAGCGACGCCTGCGCCTCCTTCGTCATGAAGACGGCGCCGATGCCGGTGGGCCCGAAGATCTTGTGGCCTGAGAAGACATAGAAATCACAGCCGATCCGGCGCACGTCCACGGGAAAGTGCGACACGCTCTGCGCGCCATCCACGAGCACGCGGGCACCGCGGGCCTTCGCCATGGCCGTCATGATCTCGACCGGCAGGATCGTGCCCAGGCTGTTCGATGCGTGGGAGAACGACACGACCTTCGTCCGGGGCGAGAGCAGGCCTTCGTAGGCTTCCAGGATCACTTCACCGCGATCGTCGATGGGCGCGACGCGGATCACGGCGCCGGTTCGCTCCGCCACCATCTGCCAGGGGACGATATTGGCGTGGTGCTCGAGCTCCGTAAGCACAATCTCGTCGCCGCGAGAGAGCCCGGGCGCGAGGATGTTGGCCACGAGGTTGACCCCCTCGGTGCAGCCGCGCACAAAGAGAATCTCGTCGGGGCCATTCGCACCCAGGAACGTCGCCACCGTCTGGCGGGCATGTTCGTAGGCATCGGTCGCCCGGGCGGCGAGCGTGTGGGCGCCGCGATGGATGTTGGAATTGTCGTGGGCGTAGAAGTGCGAGATCGCGTCGATCACCGCCTGCGGCTTCTGCGTCGTGGCCGCGTTGTCGAACCACGCGAGCGGCTTGCCGTGCACCCGCTCGCGGAGGATCGGGAAGTCGCGGCGGATGGCATCGATGTCCAGCAGGCCCAGCGGCGAAGCGGCGACTGAAGGAACGGGCGGCCGATCGAACCGCACCGGCGGCAGTTGCAGATGATCGAGCCCGCGAATCCGGCTGACGAACGCCCGCACCCCCGAGAGATCGGTCGCCGGCGGCGCATCCGGCAGCGTCACCGGCACGAGGGGCTCCGGCGCGGGGAGGCGCGGCGTTCCCAATCCGCCCGCGGCGACCGCGTCGGCGAGGAGCTGCCGGGCTGCCTTCGTGATGTCGTCTGCGCCGTGCATCAGATTCCCGATCCCTCGACGTAGGCCGTCCGCCCGTCCGAACGGTAGTCGTGGTAGTAGCCCACCTCCACGTTCTCGAGCACGCCGAGCGCGTCATCGGTGAGCACGGCGAGCGAGAAGTAGTTGGTGAGCAGGTATGACGCCACGCCCAGGCTGTCGAGGCCCATCAACCGCGCCGAGAGGCTCGGCATGATCTCGCCCGGAATGCCCGTCTGGTGCAGTCCGACCACGCCCTGGTCGGCCTCGCCCACCCGCAACAGCAGGATGCTGGTGGTGCCGAACGACTGGCTGTAGCCCGAGCGGCTCTTCACTTCGAGCTTGTCGCAGGGCACGAGCGGCACGCCGCGCCACATGATCACGGGCGTGCCGTGGAGCATCGTCGTCACGGGCGGAACGCCGCGCCGCGTGCACTCCCGCTCGAAGGCGGCGATCGCCTTGGGATGGGCCAGGAAGAAGGCCGGCTTCTTCCAGACCAGGGCGAGCAATTCGTCGAGGTCGTCGGGCGTGGGCGCCCCGTAGCGCGTGCTGATCCGCATCGCCGGATCGACCGAATGCAACAGGCCGAACCGCTGGCTGTTGATGAGATCCCACTCCTGCCGTTCCTTGATCCCCTCGATCGTGAGCCGGATCTGCTCCTCGAGCTGGTCGTAGGGACCGTTGTAGAGGTCCGACACCCGCGTGTGGACGCGCACGACCGTCTGGATCGCCGAGAGCGAATACTCGCGGGGGTTGGCCGCGTAATCGACGAACGTCTCGGGAATCTCCACGTTCTCCGCGAACCCACTGACGAGGTCGATGTTGCGCTCGCCGTAGCGATTGACGGTGCTGCGCAGCTCGAGGTGCTCGTCGATCGCCTTCTTGAAGTCGTCGCGGAGGTTCGGCAGTTCGTCGAGCACCGCATCGAGGTCGCGCCGTGAAAACGTGAGCAGCGCGCAGGGCGTGATCGTGCGCACGGTGATGTCGCTCGGCCGGTCACTGACGAGATCGACTTCGCCGAAAAACTCCCCTTCCGTGAGCAGCGCGGCCCGCAGGTCGCGGCCGTGGGCCCCCTTCGAGAGAATCTCCACCTGCCCCTGGGCGATGACGAAGAACGTGCTCCGATCCTGTCCTTCGATCAGGAGATCGCTGCCGAGCGGCACCTCCTCCGTGCGAAACCGCTGCTGCATCCGCTCGAGCACCGGGTCGGGCAGTTTCGCAAACAGCGGTACGCTCCTGAGCGCCCCCGGCGCGAACGAAAGCCCGTCGGGCGCCGCGCTGATCTCGATCCGCTCCGCCTTCGAGAGCTCGACTTTCGTGCGGTTCACGCGGTAGGTGCCCCCCTCCACCTGCACCCAGGGCAGGAGGTGGAGCAGATGCCGAGGCGTGATCGACATCATCATCGGCCGGGTCTTCGACGTCGTGGCCAGGTTGCGGGCCACCGCCGTCGTCACGCTGCGCTGCAGCAGGCTGTCGCTCATCGGAAAGTCTCCGGAGATTGCATGGGCTGTTTCAGGATTCGTAGATGCCGGTGGAGAGGTAGCGCTCGCCGGAGTCGGGAAGCACGACGACAATCGTCTTGCCCGCCGATTCAGGCCGCGCCGCGACCCGCAGGGCCGCGTGCATGGCAGCGCCGCAGCTGATGCCGCAGAGGATCCCCTCCTCCTTGGCGAGCCGGCGGGCGATCGCGATCGCCTCGTCGTTGCTCACCGTGAGGATCTCGTCGATCAGCTCGCGGTCGAGGACGTCGGGCACGAAGCCCGCGCCGATGCCCTGGATCTTGTGCGGCCCGGGCTTCCCGCCGGAGAGCACCGGGCTCGCCTCAGGCTCGACGGCCACGGTGTGGAGCTTCTGCCCCTGGCCATGCTTGAAAAACCGTGAGACGCCCGTAATCGTGCCGCCGGTGCCCACCCCGGCCACGAACACGTCGACCTTGCCTTCCGTGTCGTTCCAGATCTCGGGGCCCGTCGTCTTGAAGTGAATCTCCGGATTGGCCGGGTTTTTGAACTGCTGCGGCATGAAGTACTGCGCGTCCCGCGCCATCTCCTCGGCCCGGGCCACGGCACCACGCATGCCCTCGGCCGCGGGTGTGAGGACGATGTTCGCCCCGAGTCCCTTGAGCAGCTGCCGCCGCTCGACCGACATCGACTCCGGCATCAAGAGCGTGAGCGGGTAGCCCTTCGCCGCGCAGACGAAAGCCAGTGCGATGCCCGTATTGCCGCTCGTCGGCTCGACCACGTGCTGGCCGGGCTTCAAGCGTCCGGACCGCTCTGCATCCCAGATCATCGCCGCGCCGATGCGGCACTTCACGCTGTAGGCGGGGTTCCGGCCCTCGATCTTGGCGAGCACGCGGGCGTTGAGCCCCTGCGTGAGGCGATTGATCTGCACGAGCGGCGTGCGGCCGATCGCATCGACATTGTCTGCATAGACCGACATGAAGGCCTCCTGCCCCTGCGGGCAAGCGCGCCTCCAAGACGTCCGGTCAGCAACGCGAATGAATGCGAAATGTTTCGCGGTCGGCACGTGATGCCGCCCGCAAAGTCTGCGTACTTTAGCGGGGCCACCAGATTTTGAGAAGCAGCCGCTGGCGGACGGACCGGGCGACCCTTGCTTGCGCTGCGGGCTTGCGTGGGGCGTTCAGTCGCGGAACCGGCCGGCGTCGATGCCGAGTTTTCGCATGCGGGCCCGCAGCGTGTGCGGGTTGATCTGGAGCATCGCGGCGGCCCCGCGGCGGCCCTCGATCCGGCCGCGGGTCGCGGCGAGCGCCCGCTCGACGTGCTGCTTCATCGCCGCCGCCAGCGGGATGATGTCGCCCCCCGGCGGCGACAACACGCCCGCGGGCCGCTCGAGGGGAATCGTCTCCGGGATCACCTCATACATCGTCGCATCCGCCACGGGAGCGGGCGAAGGCTGCCGCCCGAGGCCGAGAGCCGTCGAGACATCGATCGTCCGACCACCGCCGAGGATCACCGCCCGATCGATCACGGCGCCGAGCTCGCGGATGTTGCCCGGCCAGTGGTAGTCGGCGAGCCGCCGGAGGTCGGCGTCCGTGGGGCTCACCGGCGGCAGGCCGAACCGCGTGGCCGCCCGCTCCACGAAGTGCCGCACGAGTGCCGGGATGTCCTCCAGCCGCTCCCGCAGCGTGGGCAAGAGGATCGGAAACACGTTGATGCGATACCAGAGATCCTCACGAAACGTCCGCTCCTTGACCATCGCCGCGAGGTCGCGGTGCGTGGCCGCCACGATCCGCACGTCCACGTGGATCGGCGACCGTCCCCCGACCCGTTCGATCTGATGGTCCTGGAGCACCCGCAACAGCCGGACCTGCGCCGGCAGCGGCAACTCGCCGATCTCGTCGAGAAACAGCGTGCCGCGGTCGGCCCGCTCGAACCAGCCCTGATGCTGGGCCGAGGCCCCCGTGAAACTTCCCTTCTCGTGGCCGAAGAGTTGCGAATCGACGAGCTCCGGCGGAATGGCCCCACAGTTGACGCGGATGAACGGGCCGTCGGCCCGAGCCGACCGCGTGTGGATGGCCCGCGACACCACCTCCTTGCCCGTGCCTGTCTCGCCGAGGATCAGCACAGGCACGTCGGACTGTGCCACGAGCTGCACGCGATCCATCACGTGCCGCAGGCCGGTCCGGGCGCCCACGACCTCTTCGTTCACTTCCTGCCGGCCCAGCCGCGTGAGCAGCGTCTCGCGATCGGCCTCGGCGGCTTCGCGGAGGGCCCGCAGTTCGTGGAGCCGTCGATCGTTCTCCAGCGCCACGGCGAAGGGCTCGAGCAACTGCTGCATCGTGCGTTGATCGACCGCCGTGAACTGCTTCCCCACGGCCGCAACGAGCACGAGGATGCCGACCGGCCCATCGTCGGACTGGAGCGCTCCGGCGAGCACATCCCCGCGGACGTCATCCGGCAGCACCGCTGCCAGCCATCCCTCGGCGGCCGCATCGCCCAGGCCGATCAGTTCGCCGCCGCGGAGCCACGCCGCCAACCGCCGCCAGGCAGCCGGGGCAGGTGTCGCCGAGCGAGCGACCGGAGGCGCTCCGCCACCCGGGATGCCGACGGTCAGCGGCTCGACGGTCTTGGTGTCGGGATCGACGCGCAGGACGACGAGCGACTGAAGCGGAAGATGCCCGGCCAAGCCACCGGCGATCGCCCGCGCCGACTCCTCGATCTCGATGTGGCGGCACGCCTCGCGCCACACCGCCGACAATAGGTCGCGATTCGACGACACAGGGGCTTCCAGAATATGCCTTTACCAGAGCCGGCTATCCATCATATTTCACGACTCTTTGGCAAGCAAATATCACGGGGCGATTTCCATCTCCGTCTATGGTCGTAATCCGGGAAAGGTGCGTCCTTCCGGCCGGCATCCTGGGGCATGTGGGGGGGCCATCAGTTGTTGGCACGCGCCTTGCGGAATTGGGGGTCGTCCGGGCCTCGGTCCGGTGCCTCCACCCCGCTCGAGAACCCCCATGCCCACGCTCCCCGCCATCGCCCGAATCGCGCGCCGTTGGTTCGCAGGCCTCGTTCTCACGGCCCTCGGGACCGCGGCGATCGCCGCCGACACCGCGCCGATCGCGCTGCTCAACGTGTCGTATGACCCGACCCGGGAACTCTATCGCGAACTCAACGACGCCTTCGCGAAGCGCTACGCCGCGGACCATGGCCGGCCGGTGTCGATCAAGCAGTCGCACGCCGCCTCGGGCAGCCAGGCCCGGGCCGTCATCGACGGCCTCGACGCCGACGTCGTGACGCTCGCCGTCTGGCCCGACGTCGAGGCCGTGGCGAAGTCGGGGCTCCTGCGGCCCGACTGGCAGCACCGCTACGACAACCAGTCGGTGCCCTTCCACTCGCTCGTCGTGTTCGTCGTCCGCAAGGGGAATCCCAAGGGAATCAAGGACTGGCCCGACCTCGTGAAGGGTGACATCTCGATCATCACGCCCAACCCGAAGACGAGCGGCAACGGCAAATACAGCTTCCTCGCCGCCTGGGGCTCCGTGATCACGGGCGGCGGTTCCGAAGAG
Organism: Pirellulales bacterium; assembly: GCA_040397685.1. Classification (GTDB taxonomy): domain Bacteria; phylum Planctomycetota; class Planctomycetia; order Pirellulales; family UBA1268; genus RGVT01. The sequence goes on along the minus strand of JBBAVM010000088.1, from coordinate 437 downwards.
GACGCCACGAAGTTCGTGGCCGAACTCTACAAACGCACGCCCGTGCTCGACACCGGCGCCCGCGCAGCCACGGCGACGTTCTCGCAGAAGGGAATCGGCGACGTGCACCTGACGTTCGAGAACGAAGCTCACCTCGAGGTGGACGAGGCCGAGGGCGAGCTGGAGATCGTCTATCCGAAGCAGTCGATCCGCGTCGATCCGCCCGTGGCCGTCGTCGATCAGAACGTCGACAAGAAGGGCACTCGCCACGCCGCCGAAGCCTACCTCGGCTTCCTCTACTCGCCCGAGGGCCGGGCGATCATCGCCAAGCACCACTATCGGCCCTGGGGAGACAACCCGCCCGCGCCGGCGGCGGGCGAAACGTGGCCGTCCGTCGGAACCTTCACCATCGACACGATCGGCGGCTGGCCGAACGCGACGAAGAAGTTCTTCGGCGA
>JBBAVM010000087.1:0-14216 GCA_040397685.1 Pirellulales bacterium | reverse complement strand
CGAGGCCTACATCAACCAGCGCACGAGCAACAAGCAGCGGTTCAGCCGCATCGTGCGGATGCACGCCGACAAGCGCGAGGAGATCGACTCCGCCGAGGCCGGCGACATCGTGGCCGTGATGGGCGTGGACGCCGCAAGCGGCGACACCTACGCCTCCGAGGCGAAGTACTGCACGCTCGAGAGCATGTTCGTGCCGGAGCCGGTGATCAAGATGGCGATCACGCCGACCAACCGCGACGGCCTCGACAAGCTCGGCAAGGCGCTCCAGCGGTTCACCCGCGAGGATCCCACCTTCCGCGTCTCGACCGACGACGAGACGGGCGAGACGGTGATCGCCGGCATGGGCGAGCTGCATCTCGACATCTACGTCGAACGGATCAAGCGGGAGTTCAAGGTCGAGGTGGAAGTGGGTGCCCCGAAGGTGAGCTACCGCGAGGCCCCGACCCGCGCCACGGAGTACGAGTACAAGCACAAGAAGCAGACCGGTGGCTCGGGCCAATTCGCCCACATCATCGGCCGCCTCGATCCGCTTCCCGAAGACGCTCCCGAGACGTTCGAGTTCGAAGACGCCGTCGTCGGCGGTCGGGTGCCGCGGGAATACATCCCGTCGGTCGAAAAGGGCTTCCGTGCCTCGCTCTCCAAGGGGCCGATCGCCGGGTTCCCGATCGTGGGCGTGAAGGCCACGCTCTCCGACGGCTCGTACCACGACGTCGATTCCAGCGACATGGCCTTCCAGATCTGCGCCCGGGCCGGCTTCCGCGAGGCCTTCCTCAACACGAAGCCCGTGCTCCTCGAGCCGATCATGAAGATGGAGGTCGAGGTGCCGGCCGACTTCCAGGGCCCGGTCACGGGCGAGCTCAACAAGCGGCGCGGCCTGATCATCTCGACGGAGACCGTGGGCAACACCTCCACGATCGTCGCCGAGGTGCCGCTGGCCGAGACGTTCGGCTACTCGACCGACCTCCGCAGCATGACGCAGGGGCAGGGCGTGTTCACGATGGAATTCAGCAAGTACAAGCCCACCCCGGGCAACGTGCAGAAGGAAATCGTGGAGGAGCGGAAGAAGGCCGAACTCGCGGCCGCCAAGTAGGACAGGCTTCAGCCTGTCGGGCTTATTGAATACGCGCCGGCTCAGGGTTGCCCCGTACCGTCTCGCCGGACGTTCGCCTTCGCCCTCCAGGCTCCGGCTCACTCGGATGTGCCTGCGCTGCGCCATCCATGGCTTCGCTGGTCACATACGCCGTCTCAACGGCAGGGGAAACCCCGAGCCTCCCCCCTTTTTTAATCGAGTCGATTGAGGAGGCTCGGGGCTGCCCATGCCCTCGAGCGGGCTGTGGGAGCGAGCGCAGCCATGGATGGCGAAAGCGAAGCGGACACGCAGAGAGCGGATGCCACGATGGCATCCGCGAACGTCCGGCGACGGGGCTGGGCAACACCGAGCCGGCGCGCGACGTCAGGCATGACAGGCTGAAGCCTGTCCTACTTCGCCAGCAACCAGGCGAGCAGGCCCTTTTGGACGTGCATCCGGTTGGCGGCCTCGTCCACGACGAGGCTCTGCGGGCCGTCGATCACCTCGTCGGTCACTTCCTCGCCGCGGCGGGCCGGGAGGCAGTGCATGAAGTAGGCCTGCGGGCAGTGTTGCATGAGGGCGGCGTTGACCTGGTAGGGCTTGAAGGCCTCGAGCCGCACGGCGCGCTCCTTCTCCTGACCCATGCTCGCCCAGACGTCGGTGTAGACGACGGCAGCGTCCTTGACGGCGGCCACGGGGTCGGTCGTCTCCACGATCTCGGCGTTCGGGAGCAGCGCCTCGAGGTGAGCGCGGAAGCCGTCGTCGAACTGATACTGCGTCGGGGCCGCGAGCACGAACCGCATGCCCAGCAGGCCGCACACGACGGCCAGCGACCGGGCCACGTTGTTGCCGTCGCCGACGAACGTGAACGTGAGGCCTGCGACCCGTCCGACGCGTTCGCGCAGCGTGTAGACATCGGCCAGGGCCTGGCAGGGGTGGGTGTAGTCGGAGAGGCCGTTGATCACCGGCACCGTCGCCGCGGCGGCGAGGGCCAGGATCGTGTCGTGGGCCTTCGAGCGGCAGACGATCGCATCGGCATATTGGCTGAGCACGCGGCCGAAGTCGGCCACGCTCTCGCGCGACGACGAGAAGCCCGCGTCCTCCCCCAGGAACACGCTCGAGCCGCCGAGGTGGGCCATCGCCGCCTCGAACGAGACCCGCGTCCGCAGGCTCGGCTTCTCGAACACGAGCGCGAGCACGCGGCCGGGGAGGAGGGCGTCGCGGAGCCCCGCGTCGTACTTCGTCTCCAGGTCGTGGGCGATCGCGAAGATCGCCTCGATCTCGTGGGCGGTGAGGTCTTCGGGAACGAGGATGTGGCGCATGGGACGTTCGGAAACGCGGCGCGTGTCAGGCGTGGGAGGCGGCCTCGAGAATCGCGTCCGCGAGTTTGTCGCAGCCCTCGATCACGTCGGCCTGGGAAATGTTCATCGCCGGCAGCAGCCGAATGACGCGTCCCTGCGTGCAGTTGACGAGCAGATTGCGATCGAGGCATCCCTGCACGACGGCCGCCCCGTCGATCGAGAGTTCGACGCCGATCATCATCCCCATCACGCGCACGTCCACGACGGCGTCGCAGCGTTCCTTGAGGGCGGTGAGCCGCTCCCGGAACAGGGCGGCAGCCCGATCGACGTGGCCGAGCAATCCCTCGTCGTCGATCATCCGGATCGCGGCGACGCCGGCCGCCGCCGAGACGGGATTGCCGCCGAACGTGGCGGCGTGCATGCCGGGCCGCAGGTGCTTCGCGAGCGCCACGGTCGTGAGCATCGCGCCGCCGGCGATGCCGGCGCAGAGGCTCTTGGCGAGCGTGATCACGTCGGGCGTGACGCCGAAGTGCTGGTAGCCGAACCACTTGCCCGTGCGGCCGCAGCCGCACTGCACCTCGTCGAACACGAGCAGCAGGTCGCGCTCGTCGGCGATCCGCCGGAGGCCTTCGAGGAAGCCCGGCGGCGCCGGCACCACGCCCCCCTCGCCGAGGATCGGCTCGACGAGGATGCCGCCGGTCTGCTCATCGACGATTTTTTCGACCGCCTCGAGATCGCCGTGGGGGGCGTACTGGAAGCCCGCCACCATCGGCCCGAGGCCCTCGTGGTATTTCGGCTGGGCCGTCGCCGAGACGCTGCCCATCGTGCGGCCATGGAAGCCGCCCTTGAAGGTGACGATCTTGTATCGCTTGCCGTCGGTGCGGAGCCGCACGAGCTTGATCGCCGCCTCGTTGGCCTCCGTCCCGGAGTTGCAGAAGAAGGCCTGGCCGCCGAACGAACGCTCCGAGAGGAGCCGTGCCCATTCGCCCTGCGGTTCGGTGTACCACGTGTTGGGCACGTGGATGAGCTTCGCCACCTGTTCCTGGACGGCCCGCACGACCGGGCCCGGGCAGTGGCCGAGGAGATTGCAGCCCCAGCCGGGGAAGAGGTCGAGATATTCGGCACCCTCCGCGTCCCAGACCCGGGAGCCCTCGCCGCGCACGAGGCAGACCTGGAACCGCTTGTAGTTGGGAACGACGTAGCGGTCGAACGTGTCGATCACCGTCCGCGTCGTGGGGCCGATGGAATGGGGGGCGTCGATCGTGGCCATGGCAGGTCTCCTGGGATGGCTACCGCGTCGCGGCGGCCGACTCGAGGGCGGCGGCGGCGAGCGCGTCGTCGCGAATGAGTTCGGTGCCGACGCCGCTCGTGGTGTAGATCTCGAGGAGGAGCGAGTGTCGGAGCCGGCCGTCGATGATGTGGATCTTCCTTACGCCCCGCTCGAGCGTGTCGAGGCAGCCCTCGATCTTGGGGATCATGCCGGCCGATATCGTGCCGTCGGCGATGAGCCGGCGGGCCTCGGACGCGGAGAGGGAGTGGACGAGGCTCTCAGGATCGTTGACATCGAGCAGCACGCCGGGAATGTCGGACAGGACGACGAGTTTCTCGGCCCCGATCGCCGCAGCCACCGCCGTGGCCGCCGTGTCGGCATTGACGTTGAGCTTCTGGCCGTCGGCCGTGATCGCCATCGAGGGGATCACCGGCACCTGGCCGGCGTACATCAGGTTTTCGATCGTCAGCCGATCGACGCGGGTCACCTCGCCGACGAAACCGAGATCGACCGGTTCGCCGTCGGGGCCCTCGAGCGCCAACCGCTCGCCGAACAGCACGTTCGTCGAGAGGAAGTTGAGCGACATCGCCCGGCCGCCGTACTCCTCGAGCTTGGCCACGAGGTCGTGGTTGAGTTCGGTGGCGAGCACCTGCTCGACGATGTCGAGCGTGGCCTGGTCCGTATAGCGGCGTCCCTGCACGAACCGCGGCGCGATGCCCGCCTGGTCCATGGCCCGGCTGATGGCCTTGCCGCCGCCGTGCACGACCACCACCCGCATGCCGAGCGTGGACATGAAGACGATGTCGAGCAGGAGGTGGCGCAGGGAATCGGGGTGTTCGACGACGCTGCCACCGAGTTTGATGACGGTGGTCGTATCGCGGAACTTGCGGATCCAGCCGAGCGCCTCGATGAGCGTGTCGGCCTTCTGGATGGCCTTCGTCTGGGCCGAGGAGGGCTTGGGTTTGGCGGGGGTGGGCACTGCGGTGGCGGTCCTGCTGACTGTCGAGACGGAAGCCTCCTAGTGTAGCAACGGCGGGGCCTCGGTCAGCGGCACTTTCCCAGGCGTCCCTGCCGCGCCTCCGGGGCCGGGGGCCGGTACCCCAGGTCAGGCAGTCGTTCGAGGCGACGATCGGGAAACGGTTTCGTGATGTCGAACAGACGGTGGAGCACGAACAGCGGGGCCAGCAGGAGGGGCGACCGCTCGGCGGCTGGCACCGCCGGTGCTGCCAGGGGCAGACTGGCGGCCTCGTCGTAGATGATCGCCCCCGGATCCTTGCCGCGTCCGAGCATCCGTGCCGCCCGGGTGCAGGCGGGGATGCCGACGAGGTTGACGACCACGAGCAGGCCGGATTCCACGAACGGGGGCGGTGCCAGACGGGCTGCAGCGAGGGCGACGAGCACGCCCACGGCGGCACTCCACGTGCCCGGGGCGAATCCGACCCGGCCCAGACCGCCGCAGGTGGCGAGCAGCACGGCGGGATCGAACCACCGCGGGTTCGATCCGGCGGACGGAGTCGGGGATGGGGCCGGGGGGCGTCATGCCTCCGCAATGTATCACGCGTCGCACGACGCCGTCGGCATCGACGTCATCCGCCCCGGTGCACTCGATACACCGTTACGACAGACTGAGCGATGCCGCCACGCCATCCAGGCCGCGGATCGCGGCCTGGGGCGGCAGCGTGATCACGTTGCCCACCGCAATCGCGCCCAGGCTGAGATCGGCCTTCGTCAAAGCGTAGCTGAACGTGAGCGTCTTCGTGCCCGATCCGGCGAGGTAGGTGAGCTTCCGCGGCGCGAGCCCGAGAGTGAAGGCGATGGTCGGCTTGCCGGCCACGTACACCGGTGCCTCGTAGGTTACGGTCACCTTCACCTTGTCGCCCGCCTTGAACGACCCGCTGTGCGGTCCCGCCTTCGACGTCACGGCGAGCACGACCGGTGTCTGTGGGTTGGCCAGCGGCTGCGTCTGCGGAACGGCGGCGTTGCCGGCGAGATCGGTGATCGTCGAGCCGCCGGCGACACCGCTGGTGCGGGCGTGCCGCTTCAGTGCGACATCGGCGGCCTTGATGACGTACGAGAAGACGACGTCGGTGCCATCGACCCGCGAGAATTTCATCGAACGGGCCTGCGTGCCGAAGAACAGTGGCAACGTCGGCACACCGCTCACGGCAACCGCCTCGGTGAACCGCACGCGAGCCTCGATCGTGCGGCCTGCCACGTAGGGGCCGAATGCCGGCTGTACGACGGCGGTGGCCGAGGGTGCCGTCGTGTCCACGATGATCCGTGCGCCGTCGCCGGCCGGAACATCCAGGGAGTCGCTGTCTCCCGACGTCAGCAGGTCGGTGATGCGGTTCTCGATCGATTGCGGCATCGCTGCCGCCACCGCGATCCCATCGGGAGCGTTGTCGCCCGCCACGACGGTATATCGGAACGTCAGCGTTTCGGTGCCGGAGCCGCCGAGGTAGCTCGCGGCCTTCGGCGACGTGCCGAGCGTCAGATGCAGCGTCGGCGTTCCGACGACGACCACCGGACGGGCGAAGGTCACGGTGAACAGGAGATTCGAGCCAGCCTTGTAGCGGGCGGCCGCGGGCAGGCCGATGGCCGTGACGGTGGGCGTGACGGGCGTCGATGCCACGACGGTCCGCTGCCTGCCCCAGAACAGGTTCGTGGGAACTTCGGTCTTGAAGATCCACCAGCCTTGGGAGGCGGTCGGTGCTGCCGGGCTCAACCGCACGGGGCCGTAGTCGCCCGAGGTGCCCAGCGAGACATACGCGGAGAACACCGACGAGATGCCCGTCGCGGAGGCATTGGTGACGTTGATTTGACCAATGCCGGCGTCGGTGGCGAGGAAGAGGCTGCCCGCGACGCCGACGAGCCCATACCTCTCTTGCTGTGCGAACTTGAATGCGGAGTTCTTGCCGACGACGGTCTCGAGGCGGTTTTCGGCCTGGAGGATCGGGTTGTCCGCGGCGTTCGGCCGGACCGGCGTGAACGCGTCTGTCAGGTTCGGTGAAGAGACGTTCACTCGCACGTTGCCCACGCCGGCCCCCGCAAAGGCCGAGAGCACGACTCCCGAACCGAACCGGCCAGTCGAGGTCACCGTGACGTCGCCGAGGCTGCCGGGCGTGTTGCGGCCGAGCAGTGCCACGAGCGAGTAGGGGAAGGCCGGGCCGAGGCCGAGGACGTCGAAGTCGGCGAGGAAGGCCGAGAAGAAGATGCCCGTGCCGACGCTCTGGACATCGACGTTGCCGATGCCGGCATTGGCGGCGAAATAGCAGGAGTCGATGCCCGCGGCCATCAGCGTCCAGCCGTCGTTCGGCGGCTGCACGCCGCCGATCAGGGTGCTCGTTCGGCCGGCCCTCACCCGGATGTTGCCGATCGACGACGTGAAACGATTCTGGTCGAGGTCGAACGCCGACGCCTGGAAGAAGCTTCCCTTGATGCCCGTGCCGCCGAGGGTCGTCACCGTGATGTCGCCGATCAAACCGGCCGCGCCGGCGGAGAATCGGCTGGCCTCGATGCCGTTTCCGCGGAGCGAGTTGTTGGTAACGGTGATGGCACCGATGCTGCCAGCGTTGTCGAAGTTGCCGCTTCCGTCGGCGACGGCGTTGCGGGCCGTGAACGTCGAGGCCAGGATGCACGCCCCGCCCTCCTCGCGATCGGTCACGTCGACGGTGATCGAGGAGATCACCTCCCCGGTGAAAATCGAGGCGTTGATGCCGACCGATTGCACCGCGTTTTGGCCAGACGTGGTCGCGTGAACGCCGAAGATCGCCCCGAGATCGTCGCTGGGGGCGGCGGGCGAGAGGTTCGGGCCGTTGTTGGAATTGCCGGCGTCGGCATCGGCGAGGAACGTGGAGCCCGTGATGCCGCTGCCGCCGTTGGCCGTGGCGACCACGAAACCGATGTTGCCGTCGGCCGTGAAGAACGATCCGGAGATGCCGTGCGCTAGAGCCGACCGGCTGCCGGCCTTGGCCATCACGCCCTTGGTCGCCACTTCGCCCTCGTTCTGGGCCGACCCGATCGACCCGTTGTGGGCCGTGAAGTTCGACGTGTCGATGGCGGTCCCGGCGTTGATCGACTCGGCGGCGATCCCACCGATGTCGCCGCCGGACGTTTCGAAGGTGCTCGTGGAGATGGCGGCGCCGCCGAGAGCCTTCGACGCGATCGCGACCAAGTCACCCTTCACGCCCACCGTCGATCGCAGGATGCCGGCACCCGTCGCGGAGCGAACGTCGGCGAAGATTCCGTCGAGTTGCACCGCGGGCTTCGCGCCCGCGAAGTTCGTCCAGGCCTTGATCTGCGAGTCGACGAGGCCGCTTCCCGTCTGCCCGCCGAGCACCGAAGCCCTCACTTCCCCGATGCTCGCGGCATAGGCCGAGAGCTTGTTGATCGCGTCGCCACCGTTGGCGTTGGCGGTGCCGGTGATGCCGGCGATCCTGCCGAAAGCCTGCAGCCGGGCGATGTCGAGTCCGGCTCCGCCCGCCGGACCGCCGAGCCCGATCACCGTGCCGATGTCACCGCCGTTGGCGTCGATCGAACTCCCGGAGATGCCTCGGCCCTGGGCCCAGGAGGTGCCCGTCACGGTGCCAACGCCTCCTTCGGCCACCGCTGTGAGCCGCAGGATGCCGTCGGCGTTGCCGGAGCCGGTGACGGGGCCGATGTCGCTGAACTGGGCGTGGACGAGCGTGTCGACGATGCCGGCGCCGCCGTAGCCGGTGCCCGTTACGGCGCCGATCCGACCGCCGAGGATGTTTGCCCCGTCGATGCCGTTGCTCGTGGCGAGCGGCAGCGGAAGCGGGTTCGGAGCGACCACCGGCAGCGCGGGCGTGCCGTTGGAGATGCCTGTGACAGACGCGATGGCATCGGTCGCGCCACTGCCGGCCTGAAGGAGCGTGCCACGGATCGCCGTGGCCCGGGCAGCGACCGCCCGCACGGCACCGATCGAATCACCCGCCAGGATCGAACCGCCATCGATCGCGATGCCCTGCGGGGCGGCGACGGACACGTCACCGATCGACCCCGCCGCGGCGAAGATGGCACCCTGCAGGCTCCCGGAGTCGATGGTGATCGCGCCGATCTCCTGCGCCGACATGCGGCCGCTCCACGAACCGCTGCGCACATGGAACGACGCGATCGCGCCCGCCGCCGTGATCGACGTGGTGCCCGGCGCAGCCTGAACCGTGGTGATGCCACCGATGTCGCGGCCGGCGCTGATCGCCGCGGCGCCGAGGCCGCCCGCCAGCGAGGTGATCGCGCCGATGTTCCTTCCCGCAATCAGGCTGGCGTCGATGCCGGTGACGGAGAACACGTCGCCGATGTCGCGGCCGGCCTGGAAGTGGCCCGCCAGCGGCAGCGAGGCCGGATTCGGCTGCTGGGCGGTGGCCGTGCCGGGCTCGGCCGACCGCGAGCGGATGGCCCCGATGTCACCACCGGCCAGCACGACCATCGCCGCCGTGAAGACGTCGGCGGTGATGTTGCCGACGGAGGAGGACGACGTCCAACTCGAGTTGCCGATGCCGTTGACGACGATGTCGGAAATGCCAGTCGAAAGACTCGTGTTGACGACGACGCCGGGATAGCCGCCCGGCACCAGGATCGCATCCGCGTTCGTATCGGGATCGACTCCCGAGATGCCGCCGCCGGAGACGATCTGACCATTGAGCATGGCGGCCGTCTGGGCCGCTTCCGTGAGGCTCGACGAGGTCGATGTCGGCTGCGGGAAGCCCACGTTCAGGTGCCCGGCCGAACTGACGAGGCCGGAAAACTGCTCGGGCAGCGCGATCGTGAACGCCCGCGACGCGTCCGTCGTCGTGATCGACCCGTTGATGGCGGCGAGTTCGGCCCGGCCGATGCTGCCGGCGAAGACCCGTCCCTTGAGCACGCTCTGCGTGCCGACGAGCGACCCGATGCCGGCGTTCACCACGATGGTGCCGTCGAAATCGTTCATCGTGTTGTAATGATCGAACGAGTTGTTGGGGGTGAGCGGCGTCGCGCCGTTGATCACGATCGTCGACACCGCCTGGGCGGAAAGGTTGCGCAGCCCGATCAGGCCGACGCGGGGCACGTAGGAGGCGGCCTGTCCGACGGGGCTTTCATCGAGAATCTCCTGGATGGTGGCATTTCCCGTGGCGTTCACGGACGGTGCCGCGATCGAGATCGACGACAGGTTCGCCGCATTGACACGATCCACATACGGCACCTTCCCCGTGTCAACCGTGACGTCGCCGATGGTGACGCCGGGCAGGGCGATGTCCTTCGCGACCGCGGCGCTCAGCTGCAGGCCGCCGAGGTTCGTGATGGGCGAGGAGCCGGGAAACCTCGGATCTGCCGTCGATGCGATGCGGGTCACGTTGACGTAGCCCGAACTGAAGATCTGGGCGAAGTTGCCGCCGCCTCCGGTGATCGCCAACGGATTGGGCGTGACGCGGATCGAGAGGCCGTTGCCGGCATCGAGTCCGAGCAGGTTGATCGTGCCGATGTCGGCGTTATCGGTGGCGCCGCCGGCGAGCGAGAGGGTGAAGCCACCTCCCGGGTTCACCACCCCCGAAACGCTCACGTCGACCGTGTCGCCGTGAGCGTCGGTGAACGAGGCCGTCGTATAGAGCTGCGAGGGATCGATCGCCGCGAGCAGGCGTCGGTCTTCCAGCCGGTCGAGAGCCAGCGGCGCTCGCGCGATGGCCAGTGGCACGGCCATGCGGTCCGCCTGGCGGCGGAGACTGCGGCGGACCTGACGGGATTGCGAATGGCACGACGGCTTCGAAAACACGCGATGACTCGTGATGAAGGAAGGAAATCGGAAACGACGGCGGGTCGCCCGGGCACCCGATGCGGCTGCGACGTGAGGGTCTGTGTGGCCGGCGCAGACCTTCCCGAAAGTATTCCCCACAATTAACGGTGTGTTGCGACGATTGCAAGGAATGGGTGGCCTCACGGATCCCGTCTCCGCCCGCCCTCGTGCATCGCGTATGACGCTCGAGCAGGGCTCACCGTCGACGCCCCCCAGCCTGCTGGGTTTCCGATACCGTCCCGTTCTATCCGGCAGACCTGCACGAGCTCGCCCCAGTCGGTGGGTGGGCCACGAGCGGATGACACCAGCGGCGGTTCGAGCGGTTCGTTGAGATGGGTCTGTTGCTCGTCCTTGGCTGAAGCACCCTCATCCCGACCCTCTCCCCGAGGGAGAGGGAGAGAGGCTGCGGCGTCGGCCAGCCTGCCGAGATTTCCGATCGCCAGCGCCGTGACGGCCCGCCCAGGTGCTCGAAACCACCGGATCACGCAACGCCGCACCCGCTCGGTGAGCGCGGCCAGATGGACTCGAGTGATCGGGGGGGCTGGCAGGAACGCCGTTGCGGCATCGCCGATCGGCACGAAAACGCCGTCGGTCACGCACGCGCGAAGATGTACGTGGCGGTTGAGGGCCAGGTCGCGAGCAGCGATCGCTCGATCTCGTCAACAAAGATCTTCGTGAGTGCCGCGACCGACCGGGGGCGATCGGCGAGGAATCCACGCAATCGCCTGGGCACCGAAATCACCCACTGGCGGACGGGCACCGGCGGGATGACGTGGTCGGCGAGGTGGGCGGCCGTCTGCGCCATCCAGCGGCCGTTGCAGCTCGGGCACACGCCTCGGCGCTTGCAGGAAAACGCGATCAGAAAGGCGTGGCCGCATCCTCTGCACCGGGCCCGGGCGAATCCATGGCACAGGATCCCGCACCGCAGATATGCGCGGAACTCGTCCTCGACGTGCCGCGCCACAGGCTCGCCCCGCGCCCCTTGCCGACGGCCGATTGGCATGTGCACCACATGCGGCTATGCTTACAGCATGAGCAGGATGATTCAGATTCGAAATGTTCCGGACGTGGTGCATGCCACCCTCAAATCCCGGGCGGCGCTCGCCGGACAGCCGCTCACCGACTACCTCCTCGCCGAAATCCGGAGAGTCGCCGAACGCCCCACGCCGGAGGAACTGGCGGAACGACTGCTGCGTCGCCCCCGCGTCAGCCTCAAGACATCGCCGTCGAAGGCGGTGCGGGCTGAACGGGAACGACGATGATCGTGCTCGATGCGTCTGCCGCGCTGGAACTGCTGCTCCGCGCAACGGATCACCCGCGCCTCGTTGACAGAGTCCTGCGCTCGGGGGAAACCATAGCTGCACCGCACGTCCTCGATTTGGAAGTGACGCACGTGCTGCGTCGATTCGTCACGACCGGTGAGCTTACGGAGGCTCGCGCCCGGGAGGCGATCCAAGATCATCGCCAGATGGGGATCTGTCGGTATCCCCACGACGTTTTGCTCGACAGGGTCTGGCAGTTGCGCGTCAACTGCACAGCCTACGATGCCGCCTATCTTGCCCTCTCGGAAGCGCTCGAAGCCCCATTGGTCACCTGTGACAAAAAGCTGGCCGGTATCCCGGGAGCCTGCGCAGCCGTTGAAGTCATCGGGTCGTAGTTTCGGAACTGGCGTGTTCTTTTAAAACATCACGAACAGCTGCGTCTGGATCGCGGTGCCCGTGTAGCCGGCGCGGTAGGGATAGAGGAAGTTTTGGGCCGGGCTGCGGTTGATGTGCAACGCCTCGAGCGTGAGCCGCGCCTGCCGCGACCGCTTCAGATACCAGTTGAGCCCGCCGCCGTATTCCTGGCCGGTACCGTAAGGCCCCGTGACCACGCTCGAGCGGGCGTAGGCCTCGTAGGTGCGCGGCACGAAGCACCACGAAAGGTAGGCCATGCCGCCCTGGTCGAAGATGCTCGAGCGGTCGAAGGTGCCCACGCCGCGGAAGTTGTCGAGCAGCCTCCAGTAATATTCGCAGAAGATGCCGACTCCGCGATACTTCCAGGCGGCATCGACCGTGGCCAGCTGATACATGAATGTGTCCACGCGGCTGCCGAGGCCGAGGGCGTCATTCGCGGCCAGAGGCGTGCCGTCGGAGAGCCGCACGATCGTGTCTTCAGGGTTGTTGCCCACGATGGGGTTGGCGTAGGTGTTGGCCGTGACGCCGCTCGCGCCGACGCGGATCACGGCGTCGTCGTGGTGCTCCATGTCGGAGGCCCCGAGCCCGAATGGCCCCCACGGCTCCCACCACGTGTTGCCGGCCCAGGCCATCGACGTGCCGCGCCGCAGCACGCCCGTCGTGCCGCCATCGATCGCGTTCCACACGCCCGCCTGGTAGTGGAGCGTCTTGTCGGCGAGCGAGCCGATCGCGGCCACGCCCGGGCTGAAGCCGGGGCGGAAGAACGTGTTGGCCATGCTGCGATCGATGCCCGTCGTCCACGGTGACGACTCGATCCACTCGCGGGTGCCGGGCACGGGCGTCATGCCGCCGCCCACGGTTGCCGCGTCATCGAACTTCCAGCCCAGGAGACCGATCGGCACGACGCCCGAGCGGATGCCGACGTTTGTGGTGCCGAAGAGGGCGAAGTTGTAGATCAGCCGCTCGTCGAGGACGTGGCCGTGAAACGAGAGCAGGAAGCGGTTGATGTTGAAGGTGTTGATGTTGTTGACGGGAAACGTGGTGTTGGCCGAGTTGGTCCACTGCGTGGCGTCGCGGGCAAACTCGAACCAGCGCAGCTGCATGTAGCCGCCGAGGGCCATCGAGAAGGGAAACTCGCCGCGGCGTGGGTCGGTCTTCAGGAGGATCAGGCCCTTGGGCGGGGCGAGGTCGGTCATCGGGATGTAACGCGGCCGCGGGATGCCGGCGAGTCGGGCGGCCACCATCTGATCCACGAGTGCCTGGAGGCGGGCCTCCTGCTCGGGGTCCTCATGGGTGAGCGCTTCCTCGAGGTATTGGGTGGGCTCGACGGCCTCCTCGAACGCCGCCCCGCGCGCGAAGTCAGGGATTCCGGCGAGCCCGAGGCAGGCGGCGGCGGCGAGCACGGCGGTGGCGAGGCGGGCGCGCATGGCGATCCACCATCAGAATCGGGTCGGGTCGTGCCGGCTGTGCAGGTTTTTCTGGCTGCAGGGTTTGGGCGAACTAGGAAGGGGTTGTGTCGAACGCTTGGCAGGCTTGCGCCGTCGCCCAGGGGCGGTTCCGGACCCCTTGACGGTCGAAATTGGACCGCTAGCATGTATCTGTTTTCCAAATGATGCACGGCGGCATCATTGATTTTGCTAATCACGGAGGGTGTCGGTTTCGGTTCTGGCCCGTTCCTTCTGCGGGTTTCCATGAATCTCAAGTCCCTGAACATCTTCTGCGACATCGTCTCCCGGCGGAGTTTCTCGCGCGCGGCGGAGGACAACGGTATTTCGCAGTCCGGGGCCAGCCAGGTGGTGAGCCAACTGGAGAGCCGGCTCGGCGTGCAACTGATCGAGCGCTCGAAGCGGCCGCTCGTGCCGACGCGCGAAGGCCAGGTGTTCTTCGAGGGCTGCCGCAAGGTGATCGCGGCCTACGATGCCCTCGAAGACGAGGTGCGAACGCTCCACGCGGAAGTCGCCGGCCGCGTCCGCGTAGCCGCGATCTATTCCGTCGGCCTGCACCACATGAGCCGCTACGTGCAGGAGTTCATGAGCCGCCACCCGAAGGCCAACGTGCGGCTCGAATACCTCCATCCCGACCGGGTGCTCGAGTCGGTCGAGCAGGGGCAGGC
>JBBAVM010000086.1:0-14381 GCA_040397685.1 Pirellulales bacterium | reverse complement strand
GCATGAGCCCGTGGAGCACCTCGCTGTCGTGGGCCACGCGGCTGATCATCGAGCCGACCTGGTGGCGGTCGTAGTAGGCGACCGACAGGTGCTGCAGTTTCGAGACCATCTCCGCCCGGAGCGCGCCGGTGAGGCCCGTGCCGATGGCCGTGGCGAGCCGGCCCTTGAGCATGCCCACCGCGGAGAGCAGCACCCGCGAGAAGGCGAGCGCGAGCACCACGATGAGGAGGGCCGTCTTGAAGTCGGGCAGCGCGGTCGCATCGTCGCCAGTGGTCGATCCGCGGGAGAGGATGTTATCGACCATGTATTGCTGGAGCTTTGGCGGGATGAGCTCCGCAACCACGCCAAGGAGCGTGAGCAAGCAGAGCAGGATCGCGCCGCGCGTGTAGGGGGCGAGCAGTTCACCGACGCGCTTGAGGATCCGGCCCTTCTGCATGCACCTGGGGCACGACTGCTCGCGCGTCGTGAGCCGGAGGCTGCACGACGGACAGCGCGGCGGATCGAGGTCGTCGGCAGCTGGCAGCCGATCGGCTTCCTCGCCGGGGCGCTCGAGCGCCCGCGCCACCTTGTGGAATCGCGTGGCCATCGCGTTGGAATACCGCAGCAGATCGACCCAGTCGCCGTGGATTCGGACCTGCAGCGTGCCGCCCCCCACCCCGGCGGTCGTACGCACCTGTTCGACCTCGGGGCGGGCGATGCGGCGGAGCGTCTGGCCGCCCACCGTCACGCGGAACTCGTCGGCCGTGACCACGAGCCGTTCGGGGGCCGGCCGGCCTTCGAGCGACACGTCGGTGTCGATGTCGAGCAGGGGCGGAGCCGGTGGCACGACACCGGCCGGGGGCGTATCCTGCTGGAGATTCCCGGTCGCGGTGGCGATCGAAATGTCCTTCTCAACGGTGCGTTGCGAAATCAGGAGCCTGTTCATGGCGTACGCCAAGTATGACAGTTTTGTTCGATTCGCGGTCCTGGGCATGCTGCTCGCGACGGCCGTGACCGCAGTCGCCGACGAGCCTGGCTTCGAGCCGCTCTTCGACGGCAAGAGCCTGGCCGGCTGGAAGGCGAATGAAAACGCCGAGAGTTGGAAGGTGACCGACGGCCAGATCGTGTGCCATGGCCCACGCAGCCATCTCTTCTACGTCGGCCCCGACGCCGAGCACCCGGCCGAGTTCACAGACTTCCATTTGAAGGCCGACGTGATGACGAAGCCCGGCTCGAATTCCGGCATCTTCTTCCACACGAAGTTCCAGGAGACCGGCTGGCCGACCGTGGGCTACGAGATGCAGGTGAACAACTCTCAGAAAGACCCCGTGCGCACCGGGAGCATCTACAACGTCGTGAAGAACTTCGTGCCCCCCGCCGAGGACGACACCTGGTTCACCCAAGAGCTGATCGTGAAGGGGAAGGCCATGGCGGTGATCGTCAACGGCCGCGTGCTCTTCGAGTTCGTGGAGCCGGAAGGCGTGACGGGCACCCGCAAGCTCTCCGCCGGCACGTTCGCCCTCCAGGCCCACGACCCGGGCAGCGAGGTCCACTACAAGAACCTCCGCGTCAAGCGGCTGAAGTAGGACAGGCTTCAGCCTGTCATGTCTGCGTGCCCGCCGGCTCGTGCCTGCCCGACCCTCTCGCTTGACGTTCGCCTCGGCCCTCCAGGCCTCAGCTCTCTGCGTGTCCGCTTCGCTTTCGGCATCCATGCCTGCGCTCGCTCCCACAGCCCGCTCGAGGGCACGGGCAGCCCCGAGCCTCCTCAACTGGAATACGGGAGGCGAGGGGTTGCCCCTACCGTTGAGCCGGCGTATTTGACCAGCGAAGCCATGGATGGCGCAGCGCAGGCAAATCCGAGTGAGCCGTAGCCTGGAGGGCGGAGGCGAACGTCCGGCGAGACGGTACGGGGTAACCCCGAGCCGGCGCGTTACTTCAGGCGTGAAAGGCTGAAGCCCGCCGCACTTCGTGTTGACGCGGTCTTGTCGGCGGCCGTATTTTCCGAGCTGAAAGCGAGGTGAACCCATGATCCAGTCCGCCCTGCCCGCCGGGATCCGCGACGACATCACGCAGTGCATCGGCCGCACGCCGCTCGTGCGCCTGCGCCGCGTCACCGACGGCTGCGTCGCCACCGTCGTCGGCAAGATCGAAAACATGAATCCGCTCTGGAGCGTGAAGGACCGGATTGCCGGGGCGATGATCGATGCGGCCGAGCGCGAGGGGAAGATCGGGCCGGACACCGTCGTCATCGAGCCGACGAGCGGCAACACCGGGATCGGCCTGGCCTACGTGTGCGCGGCCCGCGGCTACAAGTTGCGGGTCACGATGCCCGAGAGCATGAGCCTCGAGCGGCGGCGGATGCTCAAGGCGCTCGGCGCCGAGCTCGTGCTCACACCGGCGGCGGAGGGCATGCCCGGCGCCGTCCGGCACGCGGAGGAGATCAGCAGGTCGAGCACGCAGTTCTTCATGCCGCAGCAGTTCAAGAACCCGGCCAATCCCGAGGTCCATCGGCGCACGACGGCCGAGGAGATCTGGGCCGACACCGAGGGGCGGGTGGACATCCTCGTGTGCGGCGTGGGCACGGGCGGCACGATCACCGGCTGCGGCGAGGCGCTGAAAGCCAAGAAGCCGGGGCTCAAGGTGGTGGCCGTCGAGCCGCTCAATAGCCCGGTCATCTCGCAGAAGCTCGCCGGCGAGCCGATCAAGCCGGGCCGCCATACGATCCAGGGCATCGGGGCCGGCTTCATTCCGGAGATCCTCAACCTCAACGTCATCGACGAGGTGATCAAGGTCGATGACGAGGATGCGATGGAGACGGCCCGCCAGATGGCGAAGCGCGAGGGCCTGATGTGCGGCATCAGCTGCGGCGCGGCCGCGTGGGGCGCGCTCCAGGTGGCGAAGCGGCCGGAGCATGCCGGGAAAATGATCGTGGTGGTCCTGCCCGACCTCGGCGAGCGGTATCTCTCGACGCGGCTCTTTCCGGAGTAACCGCGGACGGAAGCCCGATGCGCGAGCGAGGGCAAGCACCGACGTCGGTTGATGGCCGGAAGCACGACAGGCTGAAGCCTGTCCCACTTGCGCAGCACAAAACGACAGGCTGAAGCCTGTCCCACTTGCGCTGCACAAAACGACAGGCTGAAGACTGTCCTACTTGCGCTGCACAAACAGCCAGTCGAGGACGGCGGGATCGCGGTAGGCGGGGGTCCACGAGTCGTGGCCCACGCCGGCGAGTTCCGCATACTTCGGGCTGCCGCCCGCGGCCCGGATCGCGGCGATCATGCTCCGCGACCGCTCGACAGGCACGGCCGTGTCGGCATCGCCGTGGAAGCACCAGATCGGCAGGCTCGCCAGCCGCGGGGCCGTGGCCTCGTCGCCCCCGCCGCAGATCGGCAGGACCGCCGCGAACCTCTCCGGCTGCCGGGATGCGAGATCCCACGCGCCAAACCCGCCCATCGAGAGGCCGGTGAGGTAGATGCGGGCCGGATCGATCGGCTCGCGGGCGACCACGTCGTTGAGCGCGGCGATGGCCGCGAGCAGGTCGGTGGTAGGCGGGCCCTGCGGCGTGCTCTTCTTGTCGGCCCACGACACATCGACCCAGCGTTCGTCTTCCCGGCACTGCGGCGCGAGAAGATAGCACGGATGCCGCCGCCGCAGATCCGGCTCGGCCATCCATGTGGGCAGATACTTGAGCTGTTTTTCGTTGTCGCGTCCGCGCTCCCCAGCCCCGTGGAGGAAGAGCACGAGCGGAGAGCGCTCGCCCGCAGAGACCGTCGCCGGCGCGAGCAGCCGTGAGCGAAACTCGACCGCCTGCCCGGCCTCGGTCACCGTCACGGTCCGCTCGGCGAAGGGCTGCATGTCAGCCCTCCCCGGCGTCGCCGATCTCGACCTTCACTCGGCGCGGCATCGCCATCCGGCCGAAGAGGCCGACCGCCCCTTTCGGCAGCCCGAGAAACTCGAGCTGCTCGAACCACTGCGGCGCCTCGGCGGCGAGCTTGCCGACGGCCGTGCCCCGCAGGTCGAGCGACCGCAGACCCTTCAATTCCTTGAGTTGCAGGAGACCCTCGTCGGTGAGCGAGCCGCCGGCGAGATCGAGCACGGCGAGATCCTTGAGCGCCGTCGCGCGGAAGCCGAGCAGGATCGCGAACAGGTCGTCGGCGGCCGGGCCGTGGAGTCGTACCGCCACGAGCTTGTCGGCCACCCGGCCGAAGTCCTCGCCGAAGCTGCTCTCGAGCCAGTCGGCTTCCTCCATCTCCACCTCGCCGCCGCGATCGATCGTCTCGGTGACGACCTCCTGCTGCTGGGCATAGGCCTCGATCTTCGAGGCCAGCCATTCAAGCTTGCCCGCCTTGAACTTCACGTAGTCGTTCGCATCCTCGAACGCCTTCTGGAGCCGCATGAAGGCCGCGGGGTCGCCGCCCCGGTCGGGATGGGCGTCGCGGGCCTTCGCGAGGTAGGCCTGCTTCACGTCCTCGAGCGTGACCGGCGGCATGAGCCCGAGGACGGAGAGGCACTCCGGCTGGGGGCGTTCGGCGGCGGGGCGGGAGGCCTTCGGCGGGGGCGTCGTCATGGCTGGAGCGTAAACCAGCCGCGGCCAATTTGCCACGGTTCGCTGGCGGTTTATCCCCCGGTCCGACTCGCCTTGCCCCGTCGCCGGCGATCCCCTACCTTTCCGCCCTCGCAGCGACAGCCAAGGAGGGCCTTTCGATGCCAGTGTGCGGACGATTCATCCATCGCGTGCGGACGATCCTCGCCCCGCGGGGCGCCACGCTGCGCGACGTGGCGGCGGCGCTCGGGATCGTGGTGGGCTGCCTCGCCTGGCGGCTGCTCGCCGGCGGAGCCGCCGCCGATGCCGCCCCCAAGGCGCCCCCGACGGCCGCGCGGAACGCGGAAGCCGAGCCGGCCGCTCCGCCGGAAAAGATGATGGCGATGGTCAACGGCGTCGAGATCGGCGAACGGGCCCTCGCCGCCGAGTGCGTGGCCCGCCACGGCGACGCGGTGCTCGAGACGCTCGTCAACAGGGACATCATCGATCAGGCCTGCCAGCGCCAGGGCGTGGCCGTCACCCAGCAGGATGTCGATGCCGAGATCGACGCCATGTCGCGCCGCTTCAGCGTGCCGCGCGACAAGTGGATCGAGCTCATTCAGCAGGAGCGGGGCGTCAGCCCGAAGCAGTACGCCGAGGAGATCGTCTGGCCGATGCTCGCCCTGCGTCGCCTGGCCCATGCGAGCGTCGAGCCGACGGCCGACGAGGTGCGGCAGGCGTTCGACAACCAGTTCGGGCCGTCCGTGAAGGCCAGGATCATCGTGGTCAAGTCGCGGTCGGAGGCGGAGCAGCTGCGGGCCAAGGCCATCGCGGCACCGGAGGAGTTCGGCGCCCTCGCCCGTCAGCACTCCAGCGATGTCGGCAGCGCGAGCGCCAACGGCTGGGTGCAGCCGATCCGCAGGAGCGCCGGAGAGCCGGCGTTCGAGGCGATCGTGTTCGGCCTCGCCCAGGGAGAGATCTCGCCCGTGGCGCGGGTGGCCGACCAGTTCATCATCGTGAAGTGCGAAGGGCAGCTGCCCGCGGCCGAGGTGAAGTTCGACGACGTGAAAGCGCGGCTGACCGAGGAACTGCGCGAGAAGAAGAGCCGGACCGCCTCGAGCGCCACCTTCCGGACGCTCCAGCAGGCGGCGACGGTCGAGAACGTGATGCACGATCCCGCCAAGGCGGCAGCCCAGCCGGGGGTCGCCGCGCTCGTCAACGGCCGGCCGATTCCGCTCGACGGCGTGCGGAAGGCGTGCCTCGATCGCCACGGCGCCGACGTGCTGGAGGTCCTGATCACCCGCACGCTCCTGCGGCAGGCGCTCGAACGTGCCCGGCAGGAGGTCTCCCAGGCCGACATCGATGCCGAGATCGCCCGGGCGGCCGACATCATGGGCTTCCGCAAGCCCGACGGCTCCATCGACACGGCCGGCTGGCTCGACCGCGTGACCCGGGAACAGAAGATCCCGATCCGCCACTACCTCGACGACATCGTGCAACCGACGGTCGCGCTCAAGAAACTCGTGGGCACGGTGCCCGTGTCGCAGGACGACCTCGACAAGGCGTTCGCGGCCACGTTCGGCCCCCGGGCGAAGTGCCGCGTGATCGTGCTCGACAACCAGCGGCGGGCCCAGGAAGTGTGGCAGCTCGCCCGCCGCACGCCGACCCCCGAGATGATCGGCGAACTCGCCGAGAAGTACTCCGTCGATCCCACGAGCCGTACGCTCCGCGGCGAGGTGCCGCCGATCCAGCGGCACGGCGGCCAGCCCGCGCTCGAGCGCGAGGCGTTTTCCCTCAAGCCGGGCGAGCTGTCGGGCGTCGTGCAGATCGCCGATCGGTTCCTCGTGCTCTTCTGCGAAGGGTACACCGAGCCGGCCAAGGTCGAGTTTGCCGAGGTGCGCGACGAGCTGTACGACGACATCCACGAGAAGAAGCAGCGGATCGAGATGGCCCGCCACTTCTCGCACCTCCGCGAGTCGGCGACGATCGACAACTTCCTCGCGGGCACCAGCCAGGCGCCTCCGACGCCCGGTGCGCCGGGGGCGGTGGCCGCCACGCCGTTGCCGCAGACGACGCTCACGCAACGCGAGGCCGACGAACTCGCCACCCCGCGGGCGGGCAGCCGCCGGCCGGCCGCGGCGGGCTCAGGCGTCGTCCCCGCATCGCTCGATGCCCCTGCCGGCCCCGCCGTTCCCCGGGCTCGGTAGCGATCCGGTGCAGCCCGCCTGTAGAATCGGGCTACCTCCGGACGCTTTTTCTGATGACCCAGCAGACCGATCAGACCGCCGCTCAGCCGCAGGTGCCCGATCCCACGGAAATGGCCGACGGCCCCGCCGAGGGCGAGAGGCCGTTCGAGTTCCGCGTCGCCGACCGGATCTCGCAGTTGCCACCCTACCTGTTCGCCCGGATCAACCAGGCGACCTACCAGCGGCGGCGGGCCGGGCACGACATCATCGACATGAGCATGGGGAATCCCTCCGATCCCCCGGCCCAGTTCGTGATCGACAAGCTCGCCGAGGCCGCCAACGACCCTCGCAACCACGGCTACGCTCCCGCGCTCGGCATCATGAGCCTGCGGCGCGAGGTGGCCTCGCGGTATCTGAAAAAGTGGGGCGTGCGGCTCGATCCCGAGACGGAGGTGATCTCCACGCTCGGCTCGAAGGAGGGTTTCGGCCACCTCTGCCTGGCGATCATCGGGCCCGGCGACAGCGTCGTGGTGCCGGCCCCCTCCTACCCGGCCCACGTCTACGGCGTGGCGCTCGCGTCGGGCAAGGGAATCCTCATCGATACCACCGACCCCGATCGCTTCCTCGCCGACATCGCCCGCACCTGTGAGCGCGAGACGCCGAAGATGGTGATCGTGAACTTCCCCCACAATCCCACGGCCACGGTCGTGGGGCCCGACTTCTACGTCGAGGTGGTGAAGCTCGCCAACCGCTACGGCTTCATGCTTGTGTCGGATCTCGCCTACGCCGACGTCACGTTCGACGGCTACGAGACGCCGAGCATTCTCGCCGTGGACGGGGCGAAGCGGCTGGCCATCGAGTTCACGACGATGAGCAAGGGTTTCAACATGGCCGGCTGGCGCGTCGGCTTCGCCGCCGGCAACCGCGACATCGTCCGCGCCCTGGGCACGATCAAGACGTATTACGACTACGGCATGTTCCGCCCGATCCAGATCGCGGCGATCATGGCCCTGCGCAACGGCGAGGCCGACGTGGCGGCCCAGTCGAAGGTGTACGAGAAGCGGCGCGACGTGCTCTGCGAGGGCCTGGCCAGGATCGGCTGGCCCGTGACGGTGCCGAAGGCGAGCATGTTCGTGTGGGCGAAGATCCCGGAGCCGTTCGCGAGCCGGATGTCGAGCATGGATTTTGCGGCGATGCTGCTGGAGAAGGCCGATGTGGCCGTGAGCCCGGGCGGCGGCTTCGGCGTTGCCGGCGAGGGCTATGTCAGGCTCGCGCTCATCGAGAACGAAAACCGCCTCCGGCAGGCCGTACGGCAGATCGGCCGGGCCCTCGGCGAGGAACTCAAGCTGGCCGCGACCGCGTAGGCCTACGTAGGACAGGCTTGAGCCTGTCGCCTTCATGACAGGCTAAAGCCTGTCCTACGCCGACCATGACAGGCTAAAGCCTGTCCTACCCCTGTCCTACTCTTCGAGTTCGGGCAGGACGGCTTCGGCGGCCGCGGCCTCGCGGAGCTTCTCGAGGGCCTTGGCCTCGATCTGCCGCACCCGCTCCTTCGTCACGCCCAGGGCCGAGCCGACCTCCTTCAGGGTCTGCGGCTCGTGCTCGTGGTCGAGGCCGTAGCGGCGGATGATGATCGTCTGCTCGCGGGAATCGAGCCGATCGAGGAACTTGCCCACCTGCTGCATCCGGTCGGTTTCGGCCAGCCGCTGCTGGTGCTCGTCGGCCCGGCGGTCGGCCGCCGACTGGAGCATGTCCATGTCGGCCGCACGGAACCGGTCACGCCGCTTGTGCTCGTCGGGGATCGTGCGGGCGTAGTTCTTCATGATCGCCCACGATGCGTAGGTGCTGAACTTGTTGCCGCGGGCGTAGTCGAACTTTTCCACCGCGCGGATGAGCGACATGTTGCCGTCGCTGACGAGGTCGAAGAAGCCGTCGCCCGGGGCCACGCGCCGCTTCGCGATCGAAACCACGAGGCGGAGGTTCGAGCGGACCAGCCGGTTCTTGAGCGCCACGATCTCCTCGTAGAGCTTGTCGATCTGGTCCATCAGCCGGGTGCTCGGCCGCTCGGGATCGAGCTGCTCGCGAAGCGTCGAGGCCTTGTACTTGAGGTAGTTGAACTTCCGGAACAGCCACACCTCCTGCTCCCGCGTCAGGAGCGGCACCTCGTAGAGGCTTGCGAGGTAGGCCGGCAGCCCGGACGGCCGACGCACCTTCTTGGCCGGCTCGTCGAGGCCGGGAAAGGGCTGGTTGACGACTTTTTCGGCGCTCTTGCGGGCGAACAGGGCGTTGGGGATGAAGTCGAGCGGCAGTTCCATCACGTGGCTCGCACGCTGCGCGAGGATCACGCGGTAGATGCTCGCCTTCGAACGGCGATACCGCGCGGCGATCGACTCCACCGGTTCGCCCTGGGTGTAGAAGTGGTAGATCCGCTCGCAGGTCTCCGGCCTCAGCCGCCCGTCCACGGCGCCAAACACCGCCGTGTCGGGATGGTCTTGGTCGTGCTGCTTGATGGTGTAGCGGATCGTCTCGACGCTGCGATGGAGCCGGGTGGCGATCCGCCGGTGCACGTCGGCCGGGCAGGCGCCCGCGGCGGCGAGCCGACGGGCCCACGCGATGATCCGCTCATGCTCGTCCTCGGAGAGTTGGCTGAACCGCGCCCCGCGTTCGATCCGGCCCGGATTCGTGGCGACGAACTTCTCGACGGCGCTGGCCAGGAATCCCACCCGCTTGCGGCCGCCCACCTCGTAGCGTTGGGCGACGAGACCATGCTCGCGCCACCGCGAAATCGTCTTCGTCGAAACGTTGAACCGCCGCGCCAACTCCTCGATGGAGAGCACCTCCTCATGGGTCAGCGGCGTGGCCGGAGCATGGGGGTTCGCCACCGCCTCAGCCCGCTCGGCCGCGGCGTGGTCGTCGGAAAACAGCGACATGAAAGGGCCCGTCGAGTTGCTACGCATGACTTTCCTCCTTGCCGGCAATCCTTTGCCAGCCGCGTTGATGTTCGCGGGCCCGGGACCCGTCCCGTGCCCACCACCCTCGAATCACCGACCGTCCGCCAGTTCGTGCGTGCCGTGGAGGCATCCTGCCCCCCCGCAACCGTGCTCGGGACGTGAGAGTTATACGGGGCAGGGTCCGAGGCGGTTCAGTGTCGGACCCGGCGGTCTTGAGTATTTTTCGTGGACCCCCTACGGCCGGATGTGGCCGGCTCGCTGCAACTCCCTGAAAAGCCTCGCGTTAGGAAGGATTCCGGCCGAACCGGTCTTCTCAGGAGCGAGCCCATGCAAGCCGTAAATCCATGCCATTTTGACGCTTTGAGTCGTGAGACACGTGGTATGGATGGCCCGTCGCGGCAAAAGTCAGCGTCGCGGCCGGGGCCTGCCGAAAACTCTTCCGCAGGGCCGCGTGGACCGCGGCGGGCGGGCCAACGAAGGGGAGGGAACCCAAGTGTCGTTCCACACGCGGACATTTTGGTCGTGCTGCGGGCTGGCCGTGTGGCTGCCGATCGCGATCGCGGCGGCCGCTGGGGCCGCGGAAGCAGACGGCGGGGCCGGGGGCGCACCGCGCCGGGTCCGCGTCACGCTCTCGGCAGACGGGGAACTGCACGGACCGGCGTCGGGGGCCACCGAACCCGCCCGCCAGGCGATCGCCATGGAGGCGTCATTCGACTTCCTCGAGACGCTCGCTTCAGGCCCTGCCGAGGCTGCGGTGCAGCGGCGGTACCGCGAGGCGGCGGCGCGGCTCGACGTCGGGGATGACCGCCAAACGCTCGCGCTGCCGCCCGATGCCCGATCGATCGCCGTGGCTCGGCTGGGGACGACCCCCCAGCCATTTCTGCCGCAGGCGTGCCTGTCGCGCGATGAACTGGAACTGCTCGAAACACCCTTCGATTCCCTGCTGCTCGAGGATCTGCTTCCGGGACGCCCGGTCGTGGAGGGCGACCGCTGGCCGCTCGCCGGCGACGTCACGGCCGGCCTGCTCGCGATCGACACCGTCGAGACCGGCACGCTCCAGGCGCGGATCGTCGAGGTCGCCGATGGCGTCGCCCGCATCGCCCTCGAAGGCGGCGTGGACGGGGCCGTGGACGGCGTGCCGACGCACGTCAACGTGGACGGTGAGTTCACCGTGGCTGCGGAGCCGGACGAGGACGGCCACGCGCTCGTCGGCGACGTGACCCGGCTCGACGCGGTGGTGCGCGAGCGCCGGCAGGCCGGCCACGTGGCGGCGGGCTTCGAGATCGAGGCCCGCGTCGCCGTCACCCGCACGGCGGCGGACGCCGACGAGGATCTGGCCGATCCGGCCGCCGACGAAGAGCCGACGGGCCTGCGGCGCCGCGGACCGGGCGGGCCGGGCCGGGTGTGGTATCGCGATGCCGAGGGACGCTACGACCTCGTCCACGACTCCGGCTGGCGGTGCGTGGAGGAGGACGCCGGCGGGCTCGTGCTGCGGCTCATCGATCTCGGCGCGCTCGTGGCGCAGTGCTCGATCACGGCGCTGCCGCGCTCGGAGGACGCGGTCGTGCCCTCGCTCGACGAGGTGAAGCGGCACGTCGAGCAGTCGCTCGCGGGCCAATTCAAACGCTTCGACGGTGCGACGGAAACGGTCCGCCCCGAGGACGGTGTGCGGGTCGTGCGGGTGGTCTCGGAGGGGAACGCCGAGGGGCTGCCGTTCCGGTGGGTGCACTACGTGCTCACCGACGACGCCGGGCACCGGGTGAACGCGGCGTTCATGGTGGAGGCGTCGCTCGAGCGGCGGTTTGGCGATGCCGACGCCCGGCTCGTGGCCGGGCTGCGGCTGGCCCCGGACGCGCGCCGGGAGGCCGGGCTGCCACGGAAAACCGAGGTGCCTTGACGCCTTCGGAGTCTGCCACGAATATGGTGGGACTTTTCCGGGGAAACTGCGGCCTGCGTCGTCGTTCGGCCGCCCGGAAAGCCGCGCGAGGAGCTGTGCTGTTGGCAGATGCCGATGCCACGACTGCATCCCCGCCGCCGGCGAGCAGAGCGTGAGCGGAGGCGAAAGCCATCGAGAAGCAGCATCGCATCAACGAGCAGATCCGGATCACTCCGATCCGCGTGATCTCCGCCGAGGGCGGACAACTCGGCATCATCCCGACCGAAGAGGCGCTCGGCCTCGCCCGCGAGGCAGGTCTCGATCTGGTGGAGGTGGCTCCGAACGAGAAGCCGCCGGTCTGCCGAATCATGGACTTCGGCAAGTTCAAGTACCAGCAGAAGAAGAAGCAGCACAAGACCCACGTCCATCAGACGAAGATCAAGGAGATCCGCCTGCGGCCCAAGACCGGCGAGCACGACATCGAGTTCAAGGTCAATCAGGCCAGGAATTTCCTCCAGCACAAGGACAAGGTGATCGTGTCGGTCGTGTTCCGTGGCCGTGAGTTGGCCCACATCGATGAAGGGCAGCGCGTGATGAAAAACATCCTCGTGCAGCTCGATACGGTGGGCAAAGTCGATTCGCCGCCGCAGCAGATGGGCCGCCGGCTGGTGTGCACCCTGTCGCCCAAGTAATATCCACCCGACCCCGAAGCAGGAGCATCCCGTGCCGAAGCAGAAGACCCACAAGGGAGTGAAGAAGCGTTTCCGGACCACCGCCAACGGCAAGGTCAAGCACCGCCGCGCCGGCACGAGCCACCTCCAGGTCCGCCTCACGGCGAAGCGCAAGCGCGAACTCCGCGGCACGGGCGTGCTCGCGAAGGTCGATACGCCGAAGATCGTCGAAGCGCTCGCCCACAACAGCTACTGAACCATCTTGCTGGCTCTCGGTCCCACGGTGTACGCCGGCTCGTGACTGCCCAGCCCCCCTCGCCGGACGTTCGCGGTGGCCATCGTGGCCACCGCTCTCTGCATGTCCGCTTCGCTTCGCCATCCTGGCTGCGCTCGCTCCCATAGCCCGGCTCGAGGGCATGGGCAGCCCCGAGCCTCCTCAACTGTTATCGACTGCAATCGGGGAGGTGAGGGATCGTCCCTCCCATCGAGCCGGCTTTGCCGACCAGCGGAGCCATGGATGGCGCAGCGCAGTCGGCAGGAGTGAACGAAGCCTGGAGGGCGAAGTGAACGTCCGGCGAGATGGTGGGGGCGATCCCTCGCCGGGTTCGGCGAGTTGAAGCCCGACAGGCGGGACGCCTGTCCCACGACGAGGCGGAGCCCGTGGATTCCCCGGCCGGAACTGAATGTGCCCTTGCATTTCGGCGGTTTCAGGCGACATTAAGGGCCTTCCCGGACTTACGAAGGCGAGAGAGTCATGCGTACCAAGAGCGTCGTGCCCCGGCTGCGGGCCAAGAAGCGGCTGTTCAAGCGGGTGAAGGGGTCGGTCGGCGGTCGGCGGCGGCTCCTCCGCACGGCGAAGGAATCGATCATCCGCGCCGGCGTCTATGCCCGGCGCGACCGGCGCCGCAAGAAGCGCGACTTCCGTCGCCTGTGGATCGTGCGGATCAACGCGGCGGTCCGCGAGCGCGGCATCCGCTACAGCCAGTTCATCGCCGGGCTCGAGAAGATCGGCGTCGAGCTCGACCGGCGGACGCTCGCGGAGATGGCCGTGCTCGACCCGACCGGTTTCGATGCCGTCGTCGCACAGGTTCGCCAGGGCCTCGGCCTGCCGGAGCCGGCCGCGGTCGCGTAAGGCAGTGTCCACGGTCTCGCTCGAGTCGTTTCTCGCCGAACTCAACCGCCTGAAGGCCGATGCCGTGGGGGCGCTCTCGGCTGCGGGAGACGCCGACGCGGTGGAGCGGTCGCGGATCGAATTCCTCGGGGCGAAGAGCGGCCGGCTGAAGGCGATCCAGAAACTGCTCGGCGGCCTCGCCGGCCCCGACAAGCCCGCCGGCGGGCGGCACTTCAACGAGGCCAAGGAGGCCGTCGCCGCCGCGCTCGAAGCGGCGCAGGCTCGGGTGGCGTCGGCGGCCGCGGCGGTCGAGGCGATCGACGTCACGCTGCCCGGGGACCCGGTGCGGCTCGGGCACCTGCATCCGATCACGCAGACGATCCGGCGCGTGCAGGAGATCATGGGGCGGCTCGGTTTCGAGAGCGTCGATGGCCCCGAGGTCGAGGACCAGTGGCACAACTTCGACGCGCTGGCGATCAACGCCGAGCACCCCGCCCGCGACCCGCTCGACAACTTCTACCTCGCCTTGGCCCGCGGGGCCGACCCGCTCCTTCTGCGGTCGCAGACGAGCACCGTGCAGATCCGCGTGATGGAGCGGCGCGAACCGCCGCTCCGCATCGTGTCGCTGGGCCGCGTCTACCGCCCGGACACCGCCGACGCTACGCACTACCCGATGTTCCATCAGGTCGAGGGGCTCTACGTCGAGCCGGGCACCACGATGGCCGATCTCAAGAGCGTGCTCAGGCTCTTCGCCTCGAGCTTCCTCGGCGGCGACGTGCACGTGCGGTTTCGCCCGTCGTTCTTCCCGTTCACCGAGCCGAGCGTCGAGGTGGACATGGAGTGGGGCGGCCGCTGGATCGAGATGGGTGGCGCCGGCATGGTGGACCCGGCCGTGCTCGCCGCCGTGGGCTACGACCCCGACGAGGTGTCCGGCTTCGCCTTCGGGCTGGGCGTCGAGCGGATCGCCGCCCGCCGCTACGGCGTTGCCGACATCCGGGACTTCTACCGCAACGACGTCCGGTTCCTGGAGCAATTTTAGTCGGTCACAATCGCTTCGAATCGCCGGCTCGGGGGCGGCAAAAGTC
>JBBAVM010000085.1:0-14497 GCA_040397685.1 Pirellulales bacterium | reverse complement strand
GTCACGAGCCGGCGCGGCAGAGTTGGCCGGCAAGCACCTATGCGCCAAACCGTCGTCATTCCGACCGCAGCCGCTGGCGAAAGTACTTGAAGCCGGGCACGAAAAAGCAGGCCGCGCTCACGAGGCCGAAGATCACGTGCTGGTAGTGCGGCACGACACACATCACGAGCGATGTGGCGAAGAGCACCGCGGCCTGGACGTAGAACGCGCCCGAGAGAATGCCGGCCTTCGCGAAGAAGACGGTGCCTGCCAGGAGTGCCAGCACGGGGGAGAGCGTGAGCACGTCGAGGTGGAGCAGATCTTCGACCCAGAAGAGCATCACGCTCGCGATCACGCTGCCGCCCCACACGTGGGCGATCTGACGCTCGACGGCGGTCACCGGGCCGGTGCGGTGCCTGAGGGCCCAGAAGATCGGCGCCCAGAGGGCGAGCCCCCCGCCCCAGAGTGCCGTGTAGGGCCAGCGGGTCGTCACGCCCTGCCAGGCGAGCACGTCGGTCGTCACGGAGAGGGCGAGGATCACGACCGAGTGCCACATCCAGAGGAGACCCCAGTTCTCGAGCACGACCGCGTGGTGGGTCTCGCGGAAGAGCCGGGCCGCGACGTCGGCGAGGCCGCCCCTTCGGGCGGCGATCGTCTCGCCGGCAAGAAACGCGCGGAGGTCCGCCGCGAGCGCGCCAGCCGTGGCGTAGCGAAGTTCCTGTGGCTTCTGCAGGCTCTTGAGGGCGATCATCTCGAGGTCGCGGTCCACGCCCAAGGCGACGGTCCGCGGCGCCGGCGGGTCGGTCTCGAGCACCGCCAGCAGCGTGTCCATCGGGCTCGAGGCCTGGAACGGCGGGCGGCCGGTGAGCATCTGGTAGAGGATTGCGCCGAGGCTCCAGACGTCGCTCGCGGGCCCGACTTCGCCGCGGCTGCCGGCGGCCTGCTCGGGCGACATGTAGCAGGGCGTGCCGAGGATCGCGCCGGTGTGCGTCACGGACTGGTCGTCCTCGATCCGTTTGGCGAGGCCGAAGTCGGACACGTGCGGCCGGCCGGTCGTGTCGATGAGGATGTTCGACGGCTTGAGATCCCGGTGGAGCACCCCGCGATCGTGGGCCGCCTGCACCGCGTCGGCGACGCGGGCGAGCAGCGTCGCCGCCTCCCGCGGCGGCAAGGGGCCGGCGGCAAGTTGCTTGGCGAGCGTCGTCCCCTCGATGAGCCGCATGCTGTAAAAGGGCAGGCCGTCGCATTCGCCGACCTCGAAGATCGAGACGATCCCTGGATGGTCGAGCCGCGCGGCGGCTTCCGCCTCGCTGCGGAATCGTGCCAAGTCGGCCCGGCTGGCGATATCACGCCGGAGGAGCATCTTGAGGGCGACGGTGCGGCCGAGGCTCTTCTGTGTGGCGCGGTAGACGATCCCCATGCCGCCCCGACCGATTTCCTCGAGGAGTTCGTAGTCGCCGAGCGTCACGGGGAGCGCCGTCGCGCCGGGCCGGAAGTGCGGACCGTCGGCGAAGGGGGTGTCGAGGACCACGGGCTCCGCCGACGCACGCATGTCGAGGATGGTGGACTGCTCCGCGACGGCGTCGGTCACGAGCATCGTCGCGAAGAGTTCGCGCAGCGGTTCGGCAAGATCCGGGTTGGCCCTCACGAGGACCTCCAGCCGCTCTTGAGCGACGCCCGGGGGCGCTTCGGAGAGCTCCTCGACGAGTTCGGCGAGTCGCGCCTCCTGCGCCGCACTGAGCGGCGATTCGACGGCGAGGGATCTGCCGGCGGTCACGGGGATCGGCTCCGGTGGCGGGAACTCGGACTGGGAAAGACCGTTATCATCGCATCATAGGCGCGGCCCGTCGGGCGGCCGCCCGCGCTAGGCGGATCCATCGAGCAGGACGCGCAGCCGCCGCATCGCCCGCAGGTAGCGCATGCCGGCCGCAGGCTTCGAGAGCCCGAGCGCGGCGGCGGCGTCGGCCGTGGACATGTGCTCGAAATGCCGGAGCAGGACGATCTGCCGATCCGCCTCGTCGAGCTGCTCGACCGCCGCCGCGAACCGCCGCTCGAGCTCATGCCAGGTGGCGGCCGCCGCGGGCGTGAGTTCCCGATCGGCCAGGCCTCCCACAACGTCGTCGCCGGAGCGGTCATGGTCGCCCGCCGGCGCCAGGGACACCTCGCGATCGACGCTGCGTGACGAGGCGACGCGGTGCCGTCGATGGGCATCGATCAGGCGATCGCGGGCCATGTGTCGCAGCCAGAGCTGGAAGGGCATGGTCGGATTGGCGAGATAGTCGCCGAGCCGGCGGTTGGCCTCGAGCATCACGTCCTGGACGATGTCGCTGGCATCGACGCGATGCCGGACGACCCGGTCCATCCGCCGGTCGATGAGCCGTTTGATGGCCTCGCGGTGCCGGGCGAGCAGCCCGTTGACGGCGGCGGCATCGCCATCGCGGACCCTGTCGAGAAGCACCTGCGTGGGATGGGCTTCCGACGCGGGCGGGGTGTTCGTGCGGGCGGGCGTGAGGGCCATGGAAGCAAGTGTACATCCGCGGGACGGGTTCCGGCGTCGCGGCTGACGGTGAGGCAAGAGGTGCCGACGATTCCAATTGTCCGGGGCGAGGAGCCGACTTTTTTCCGATTCGGCAGCCCGGTTTTTTGACCGCGAAAAAAACGTGATCCATAATCGCTGGCGGTTGACGGAGAAACCGCTGCCTGCCGCGACAGGATGCGGCCTCACGCGAACGGATCGCCCACGTGAACGTCGTCAGCCCCCCGACGTGTCCATCCCGCCGGCTGTTGCCCGCGGGCCTTTTCCGTCTGCTGGTGCCGGTGGCGTTCTGGGCGGCCTGTGTCTGGCCCGTATGCGGCGTGTGTGCGGACGGGCCGGCCCTGGGTTGGTCGGCACCGCTGGCCGGTTCGGCGACCTCGCCGCACGAGGACCTCGCCTCGACGACGACGGTGTTCGAGCGGCAGGGCCGCTGGGCCGACGTCGTGAGCGCGTGCGAGTCGGCCGCCCGCAAGGGGACGCTCGCTCCTGAATTGCAGCACCGCTACGACGTGGCCAAGATCCACTGCGACCTGGCCCGGCGACACAACGAGACGGCCTACCGCCGTCAACTCGCGAAACTCAGCGAGTCGGACGCCCGCCGGCTGTATGCCGAGGTGCTCGCCCGGATCGCATCCCATCACGTCGAATCGCCCGATTTCGCCCGGATCGTGACGCGTGGCCTGCTCGCGATGGACGTGGCGATCGAGGATCCGGTGTTCGCCGTGGCCCATGCTCCGGCGGCCGACGCTCCCGCCCGAGCAGAGTATCGGCAGCGGATCACGCAGCTGGCCGCGACCCGCACCGTCGGCTCGCAGGTCGATGCCGAGGCGTTCGCGGCGTGGGTGGCGAATATCGCCCACACCACGCTGGGGGTGCCGTCGTCTGTCGCCCTGCTCGAACTGACCGCGGCGGCGATGGGCAGCCTCGACGAGTACTCCGCGTTTCTCACGACCGGTCAACTCGACGATCTCTATGCCCAGATCGAGGGGAATTTCGTGGGGCTCGGCGTGGAGTTGAAGGCCGCGAGCGACGGCCTGCTCGTCGTCCACGTGATCCCCGGCAGCCCGGCCCAGCGGGCGGGCATCCGGGCCGGCGACCATCTGGTGGGGGTCGGTGGTCAGTCGATCGGCGGCATGGGGGTCGATCAGGCCGCCCAGCTTCTCCAGGGGCCTCCGGGATCGCTCGTCACGCTCGCGGTGCTACGGGCCCCGTCGCCCGCCCGGGCCGTGACGGTCCGGCGCGAGCACGTGGACGTGCCGAGTATCGAGGACGCCCGGATGGTCGATCCGGCCGCGGGCATCGCCTACCTCAAGATCAGTTCGTTTCAAAAGACCACCGCGGCCGATCTCGAGGCGGCGTTGCGGAAGCTCGACGTGGCCGGCATGAAGTCGCTGGTCGTCGATCTCCGCGGCAACCCCGGCGGGCTGCTGTCGTCGGCCGTGGACGTGGCCGACCTGTTCCTCGAACGGGGGCTCGTGGTGGCCACCCGCGGCCGCAGCCCCGAGGAAAACTTCAACTACACCGCCAGCCGACCGGGGACCTGGAAGATGCCGCTGGTCGTCGTGATCGACGGTGAATCGGCCAGTTCGAGCGAGATTTTCGCCGGGGCGATCCGCGACCATGCCCGCGGCACGATTGTCGGCGCCCGCAGCTACGGCAAGGGCTCGATCCAGGGCATCTTCCCGCTGGAAACGGGCGGCGTCGGCATGCGGCTGACCACCGCCAAGTTTTACTCCCCCAATGGCCATCCCTACAGCGGCATCGGCGTCGAGCCGCACCTCGCGGTGCACACCGTCGCCCGCCCGGCCGGCGGCCTGGCCCTCGTCGGGACTGCCGGCGGCTCGGACAGTGATGCCTTCCTCGATGCGGCGGTCGAGGCGGCCCGCCGAGCGCTGCCCCGCTCGACGGCGCGGCCGCAGCCCCGGGCGACCGCGGCGCGGTAGCCGGCCCCCGGCGGCTACTTGAACTCCCCCCGCCGCGCCTGTACCTTGCGCGAAGCCTTTCGAGGCTGTCCGCGCCGCCGAAATCTTCCTTCTGGCTGCGGCGCGGGCACCGATGCCGCCACCTCCCCTGTCTTCCGGTGCGCCCCGGCGCGCCCCAACTTTAGAAGGACCGAGCCATGACCACCGCCCGAGCCAGTGCCGTCGCTGCCATCAACAATTACAAGGCCAACGGTCATGCGTGGAACTTCCGCGAGACACCGACGAGCGAGATCTTCGGCGCCAACGTGTTCAGTGACGCCGTGATGAAGGATCGGCTTCCCAAGAGCGTCTACAAGGCGCTCCAGGCGACGATCAAGCAGGGCAAGCCGATCGATCCCGGCATCGCCGACGCCGTGGCGCTCGCCATGAAGGACTGGGCGATCGAGAAGGGGGCCACGCACTACGCCCACGTCTTCTACCCGCTCACCGGCCTCACCGCCGAGAAGCACGACAGTTTCCTCACGCCGACGGGCGACGGCGACGCGATCGCCGAGTTCTCGGGCAAGGAACTCATCCAAGGCGAGCCCGACGCATCGAGTTTCCCGTCGGGCGGCCTCCGCGCCACCTTCGAGGCGCGGGGCTACACCGCGTGGGATCCGACGAGCCCGGCCTACATCCTCGACAACCCCAACGGCACGACGCTCTGCATCCCGACGGCGTTCTGCTCGTGGACCGGCGAGGCGCTCGACAAGAAGACGCCGCTCCTGCGGTCGATGCAGGCGGTGGACAAGCAGGCCCGCCGCGTGCTCGCCCTGTTCGGCCACAAGGACGTCGGGCAGGTTTCGGCGTCAGCTGGCCCGGAGCAGGAATACTTCCTCATCGATCGCAACTTCTTCTTCGCCCGCCCCGACCTTGTGATGGCGGGCCGGACGCTGTTCGGGGCCAAGCCTCCGAAGGGACAGGAGTTCGAGGATCAGTATTTCGGGGCGATTCCCGAGCGGGTGCTCGCGTTCATGCTCGATGCGGAGCGGGAGTTGTTCAAGCTCGGCGTGCCGGTGAAGACCCGGCACAACGAGGTGGCCCCGAGCCAGTACGAGATCGCCCCGATCTACGAGAACGCCAACATCGCGACCGACCATCAGCAGACGATCATGCAGACGCTGACGCGGGTCGCGCAGAAGTACGGCATGACCTGCCTCCTCCATGAGAAGCCCTTTGCGGGGATCAACGGCTCGGGCAAGCACGTCAACTGGTCGCTGGGCTGCAAGCTCGGTAACCTGCTGGAGCCGGGTGAGACGCCGCACGCCAACATGCAGTTCCTCGTGTTCTGCGCCGCGGTGATCCGGGCCGTGCACCTGCACGCCGACCTGTTGCGGGCGGTCGTGGCGGCCAGCGGCAACGACCACCGCCTCGGTGCCAACGAGGCCCCGCCGGCCATCATCTCGATCTTCCTCGGCGACCAGCTCGCCGATGTGTTCGAGCAGATCGAGAAGGGGAAGGCGACGAGTTCGAAGTCGAGCGGCACGCTGACCGTGGGCGTGGACACGCTGCCGTCGCTGCCAAAGCATGCCGGCGACCGCAACCGCACGAGCCCGTTCGCCTTCACGGGCAACAAGTTCGAGTTTCGGGCCGTGGGAGCGAGCCAGTCGATTGCCGGCCCGCTCGTGGCGCTCAACACCATCATGGCCGAAAGCCTCGACTACATCGCCACGGAGCTGGAAAAAGCCACCGGCGGCGACCAGGCGAAGCTCGCCGGTGCGGTCGAGAAGCTGCTGCAAAAGATCATCTCCGAGCACAAGGCGGTGATCTTCAACGGCAACGGCTACGCGCAGGAGTGGCACGACGAGGCCGCGAAGCGGGGCCTGCCCAACCTCAAGGCGACCCCCGAGGCGCTCGACGTGCTCGTCTCGCCGAAGAACATCGCCCTGTTCGAGAAGTACGGTGTGCTTTCCGAACGCGAAGTCAGGAGCCGCTACGACATCTACATGGAGCGGTACTGCAAGGACATCAACACCGAGGCGCAGGCCGCCCTGCAGATCGCCAAGACGATGATCCTGCCGGCCGGCTACCGCTACCAGGGCGAGCTCGTCGATACGGCGACGAAGCTCAAGACCCTCGGCCACGCGGTGCACATGGGCACGCTCGAGAAACTCACGAAGCTCGTGGGCGACTTCGAGGGCCGGATCGAGGCGCTCGAGAAGGCCCTCGCCCACCACGGTGCCGCCGATCTGCGGGCTGAGGTGAAGCACTTCTACAGCGACGTGATCCCGGCCATGGTGGCCCTGCGGGAGGTTGCCGACCAGATCGAGGTCATCCTGCCGGACGACCTGTGGCCGCTGCCCACCTACCGCGAGATGCTGTTCATCAAGTGACTTCCGAGGAGCTGACCAGGTCGATCGCCGCGGAGGCCGAGCGCCTGGGAATCGCGATCCCGTCCGAGCAAGTCCAGAGGCTCGCCGCGTATGCGGCGAGCCTCTGGCACTTGAATACCCAGCTCAACCTGACGCGACACACCGACGCTGAAAAGTTCGTCTCCCGCGATGTGGCCGATGCGGCGGCGATCGCCCCCCACCTCGCGCGCGGCGAGCATGTGCTCGACGTGGGCACGGGGGGCGGCGTGCCGGGGGTGCTGCTGGCGATTCTCCGACCCGACCTGCGGGTCGAACTCTGTGACAGCGTGGGGAAGAAGGCCCGGGCGGTCGCGCGGATCGTCCACGAGGTCGGGCTCTCCCTGCCCGTGCACCAGGCGGCGGGGCAGACCATCGTCGGCGCCGCCGCGGTCCGCGGTGAACGGTTCGACACGCTCGTCGTCAGGGCGGTCGCCCCGCTTGCGAAACTCCTCGCGTGGTTCGAGCCGATCGCCGATCGCTTCGGGCGGATCCTCGTCGTGAAGGGACCCCGGTGGGAGGACGAGAAGGCCGAGGCGCGGCACCAGGGCTTCGCCAAGCAGGTGACGGTCCGCCGCATCGCGGCCTGGCCGATCCGGGGGAGCGACAACGAGAGCGTCCTGCTCGAAATCCGCCCCCGGTAGTTCTGCGCCGGAAGACAGGCTCGAGCCTGTCGCGACTCCGCATGGAGATTGAGCGACCGCGTGCCTTCTCAGCTCAACGGAAGCCCGCAGCGCCAGCAAGGACGGAAGCCCGCAGCGCCAGCAAGGGTTCGCGTGTGCTTCGGGCCTCCGCGCGGGGCGATCGCGAGGCGGAGCCGGTGACCGGCTACAATCCGCCTGCATGATGCTGCGTCGTGCGTTGCCTGCCGTGCTCCTGCTCGTCGCCGTCGGAGGCTGGCTCGCCACGCCCGTGCGGTGGCAGGTGGAGGGGATGTCGATGGCTCCGGGGCTGGTGCCCGGGGACATCGCGGAAAGTCGATGGTTCCCCGTACTGGACCGGTGGCGGGCTCCGCGGCGGTTCGAGCGGTGGACGTTCGTCGAACCGGCCGGCGATCTGGCCGTAAAGCGGGTCTGGGGTCTGCCCGGCGAGGAGATTTCCATCGTCGATGGCGACCTCGTCGTGGATGGGGCCGTGGTGGTGAAGCCGCCGGCGGTGCTCGCCGAACTGGCCCTGCCCGTGCCGTGCGCCATCCGGCGGGATGCCGCCGCCGTGCAGGTTGCGATCGACCAGCCGGTTCTCGACGACGTGCCGTTCGCCCCGAACGAACAGCGGTTGCTGGCGTCGGTGCGCGACATCGGCATCGCGGCCCTCGTCAACGCGACGGCCCCCCCAGGCTGCTCCCTGCCGCCGATCGAGGTATGCGTCGGTGACCGCAGCGTGCGCGTGCGTCTGCCGACGGCCGGAACGTATGCGATCGCGGCCGGCCGGCTCGATGGCTGCTTCGTCGCGGGAGCCTGGCCAATCAATGGTAAGGCTTGGTGGGGCCTCGAGCGCCCGTGGACGGGAACCGGGACGGCGGCGACATGGGACGTCACGGTCTTCCCTGGAAGCGGGCAGGGGGACGTCCGCGTGGAGCGTGTGGCGGCGTGGCGTGACGTGCACCTTCTCCCTGCAGTCAACGGGACGACGTGCTGGCGGCTCGCCCACTGCCGCTATTTCCTGCTCGGCGACTTTCCGGGCGGCAGCCATGACGCCCGTCACTGGGGGCCGATCGAGACCGCGCGACTCCGACAACGGGTGGTCTTCGAGCGTCCGCATTCGGCCAGCATTCTGGTGAGCGGCTCACCGGGTCGGTGAGAGAGCGCATCGGGCCTGGAAAACAAGGCCTTTGCGACCGCTTTTCGTCGCCGCCGAGCGGCGTGGGCTCACCCCGGTGGTGAGCGCGAAAAAACCGCGATCGGCGCGGTGAAAAAAATTTTTTGGCGCGCAACCTCGCCGGCGATCACGGCTTGCGCCTGCGCGATCGAGTGCCGCGCGGGTTTGGCACGGGCAGTGCATTTCCTCTTAGCCGTCGCAGACCGCAGGCCGTGTGAATGACACGGGGGTATGTGACGCAGATCGAATCCAAAGGAGGTGCGAGATGATGATGGTTGCAGCAGTGGGCATCACTTCCGAAGTGCTCGCCCCCGAGGCTACGAGTGGCGTGCTGCCGCGTTCGACGCGGCGGACGGGCCTGCTCGACTGCCTCGTCGTGTCGGGTGACTCGGCTCGCCGGCGCCGCTTCGAGGCGGCCGTCGAACTCGCCGGGTGGCTCGAGTGTGCGTCGCCCGAGACCGCCGGCGAGCTTCGCCAGGCCGTCGATCGCGACTTCCAGCTCGTGATCGTCGATATCGCGGCACCGCTCGGTGATCGCGTGAACGACTCGGTCGAGATCGCGGAGGAGATGGCGGCCCGTCCCGGCACGCTGCTCGTCGTCTGCGGCTCGGAAGACAACGTGGATGAGGAGCTCTGGGCCCGTCAGCTGGGCGCGTGGCTCTATCTGCCCGGTGTCTGCGACGGCGACAGCCTGACGAGCCTGTGCGTCGAGGCCCGCCGCCTGCGTGATGGTGCGACCGCCTTCGCGGGAGCCCGCTAATTCCCGGTTCGCTGCCCGTGTTCCCGATTTCAGTCCGTTTTTCAACCAGTTCCTCTTCCCCCAGTTTCAAGGAGTAGCTCGCCATGTCCGCCCCGTACTACGCCGACGACGTCGAACTCGATTACTCGTCGAACCGCATCCGCGACCGTCGCTCCAGCGACCACGAGTCGCGCCGCACCTCGCCGCCGCGGTATGCCCGCTCGCGTCGTGCCCCCTGCCAGGCCAACGGCATCCACCGCCGCCGCAACAAGCGGTTCGCCTGGTAGCCCGAAACGTCCACATCCGGTTCGCAGTTCGTCCGCACCCTTTCACCCAAGCGTTCTTCCATGCCCCGTTCCCGTCCAACCCGAGCCAGCAGGCCTTCCCGGCTTCGCCTCAGGACGACGTCGCGTCGTCTGCGAGGACCGCTGTCCCGGCATACGCGACGGCGGGTCGCACGGCAGGCGCGTCGGCGACGCGTGTGGATGCACCACTTCGCCCCGGAGATGCAGGCGGCCACGGGCCGCCGTCCAGCGATCGATCGTTCATCTGGCCGTCGGCCGGAACGCAGTCACCACCACTTTTCGACTGCCTCCACGCCACGGGATCCGTCGGGGTCGCACCCGCCGGAGGCGATGGCAGGAAGCGAGTCGCTTCCGAACGCACTGAACTCCATCACGAAACCAGGATCCCAAACCATGTCCAAGCATCGTCACACCAGCTGGGGCGGCAGCCTGTTCGGCGCAGCGATCGTCACGATCGCGGCCGTCTCGGCCTCAGCCGCCCTTGGCGGCAGCATCAATCACGGGTCATTCGAAGGCTCGAAGGTCATCTATCGCGACGTGACGGAGAGCGGCGCCGACATCCCCCCGGGGTTGTTCGTGCCCCAGACGCCTATTTACTCGCAGACTCCGAATCCGCAACTCACGTTTCAGCCCCTCGGTTTCGTGCAGACCGACGAGAGCAGGGTGTTCGAGCTGAAGACGAAGTCGTCGCTGCTCTCGTATGCCGTAGGAAGCAAGCCGATTGTCGGTGATCCCAACTATGTGGGCTACGCACTCATGGGCAATTCGTTCCAAATCGCCGGCACGTACAGTGTGTGGGCCCCGTTGGGTGCGGGCGACATGGGTGCGGGCAGCCCGGCGTCGATCGCGAAGGTGGCAATGAACTCGAACTACACGATCCAAGTGACCGGTGTAAATTGGCACAGCTACTCAGGTGGCACTGTACTTGCCCGCTCGGTCGCAATTGTGCCGTCCGACGTCACTGTGACCGGTCCGCAGGGCAGTACGACCAATGGCACATGGACAGGGTCAGACTCGATCAACTGGGCCGACGTGCGGCTGGCCGCCGGGATCGGCGCCTCCGACGTCATCACGGAAGTCTCGCTGCAGTTCAACACCGACATCGCCGCAGCCGGAGTGTACGGCAGTGCCCGGACGCAGGTTACGAACCTCAACGTGATCAACCCGGTTGAGCCCGTCGCTGTGCCCGAGCCGCCGACGGTGATCCTCGCGGGCCTCGGTGCCGCAGCGGCCGTCGGCCACGGCTACCGCCGCCGCAAGCTGCGGCGGTCGGCCGATGCGGATGGTGGCAGCGACGAGCAGGACGCGATCGCCCTCACGGCTTGATCGCCCACACGAAACGCCCTCGACCGAGGCCTCGTATCGGTCGCAATACAACCGTCCGCGTGGTGGTGGATGGAGTTCACGGCAGGGCCGCGCAAGCGGCCCTGCTCGTTTTTATGTGCTGACGGAGGACAGGCTTTAGCCTGTCGGAAGAGAGGTGACAGGCTGAAGCCTGTCCTACGGGAAGAGGTGACAGGCTGAAGCCTGTCCTACGGGGAGAGGGAAGGGAACAACCGATCGGCCTCGCGAAGAATGGCGATCCGCTCAGCCCGGCGGGAGAGCCGGGAGATCGCGTCGGGGGAGCCGGCATGGCCGAACTCGAGATCCTCGACGGTCGTTTCATCGAGCGGCGACAGGAGCACCAGCCGGCGGTCGCCGAGGCCGGTGGCGAGCAGCCGGGCGACCACCGCGTCGGCAACGAGGGCCTGGTCGCCCGAGTGACGGGCTTCACGCACAAGCGGAACGAGCGGTGCCCCCTGTCGCCAGCGGGTGACGACAGGGCCTGGGGGAGCGAGTTCGCGTGTGGCGATGCAGATCGTGCCGCCCGGCCGCGTGATCCGAGCGGCGGCGGCCACCGCGCGGGTGATCGCCTCGAACCCCGGCGTGGTTCCCGAGAGCGAGCCGATGGCGAGATCGGCGGGGCTTGCCACGCTGGGCGCCCAGCCGGCGGCGGCCCGGCGGGCCTGCCGGGCCGCCGCATCGGCCGTGCCGAATGCCGCGGCGCAGAGCGAACCGTCGCGGCCGGCCACGAGCCGGAGGCACGACATCACGCCCAGTTGCCAGGTGAGGGCACGGAGATTTGCGAGCCATGGCCCGAGGGCTCGGCGCCCCCGACGGGCCAGATCGCGCTGGAGCGCTTCATGGCACGCGCGGCGGCCGAACGCCGGCCAGAGTTCGCCATCCAGGGACCGGCCGCCGAGGCTCGCGTCGAAAGACCACTCGCCCACGGTCACGACGACGTCGGCATCGACCAGCATCCGCGCGAGGTGGAGCGGGAGCCCCTCCTCGTCGGCCGCGAGGTACGCGGTCGCCGTCGCATCCTCCGGTCGGAACTCGACCCCCTGGAAATCCGCCGGTGAGCCGCCGGCATGGAGCATGCCGACCTGTTCCCGGTCCACGCCGGCCGCGATGAGCACGGAGGCCACCTCCGCCACCGCTTCCCGTGCCTGCGGCGGAGTGCCGCTGAGGGCGATCGCGACGCGGTCGCCGGGCACGGCATGGGCCGAAAGCGGTGGGCCGTCGTCGCCGGCACCGACTGTAGCCGCGACGAGTGCGGCGGCCGCGGCCCCCGTGACACCGTCGGGGCCGGCGAGGTCGGTGACGCGCGCGCGAGGAGCGACCTCGATGGCGAGCGGCTCGGCGGATCCGTACGTCAGGATGATCGGTTTCATGCCCCGTCATCCTATGACAGACGGCCCTCCGTGCGGCACTGCCACCGCTACGACCCGCACGTTTCCACCGTCTTGCGCCGTCGGTGAGCGCGCTGCCGCCGGTCTGCCGAACACCTCTCAAGCAGCGGTTGGCACGTCGCCCGCCACCTGCTCCAGCCCCGATCCGTCGCCACGGTGACGTCGCCACCCATGCGTCAACTGCTCGCCGCTTTCGTGCTCGTCCTCCCGCTGTCGTTTCAGCCGTCGGCCGGCGCGCAGGACATGACCATGGCCACCGAGGCTGCCGGAGCGGGGCCGGCCATGGACGACAGCTCGAGCTGTGGCTGCCGGAACGTGCAACGCCCGCCGTGGCACGGCAGCGTGCAGGGCCCGGCATGCGGACCGGCGTGCGGCACCGGCTGCGGAGGCGTGTTCCATGCCAACCCCTGCGGGCAGCTGCATCTGCGGAGGTATGCCCGGGAGAACTGCATGACGCTGCCGCCGTGCTTCCCGCGGCTGCACGGGCTCATGTGCGAGGGCTTCATGCCGTCGCCGGTGCCGCCGGCAATGCCCCGCTGCCACCAGTGCGGCGCGGTCATCGAGGGAGGATTCTGATCGCGCAGGCTCTAGGGAGCGAGCCACCACCGCCCCGCGATCAGCATGGCCGCCGTGACGACGAGCGTGCCCACCACGTCGATGACCGCGCCGCTCGCCATCATGGCCTTCAGCGGCACCCGCCCCGAGCCGTAGACGAGCGCGTTGCAGGGGGTGCTCACGGGCATCATGAAGCCGAGGCTCGCGGCGAACGTCGCAGCGAGCGCCGCCGGCACGGGATCGACACCGATGGCCTGCCCCATCGCGATCACGATCGGCACCACCATCGTCGCGCTCGCGACGTTGCTCGTGAACTCGCTCGTGATGACGGCGACGACGGCCGCCACCGCCACGAGCGTCGTCGCGGCCCCGCCGCCGTGCGGGATCAACCCCGTGATCGCCCGCCCCACGGCCGTGGCGAGGCCTGTCGAAAAGCAGAGTTCGCCGAGCGCCAGCCCGCCCCCGTAGAGGAGGACGATGTCCCAGTCGATGCGGGTGTGGCTCCACGCGAGCGCCCGCGGCGCCCGGCCGTCCGGGCCCCGGTCGCCGGGCAGCAGGAAGAGCAGGATCGCGCCGATCACCGCCGCGACCCCCTCGGGCAGCCGTTCGCGGAACCACCGGTTCACGGGATCGTCCGGGGCGAACGCCATGAGGCACAGGCCCGGTACGACCCACATCGCGACGGTCGCCCCGAAGGCCACCGCCGTGGACCATTGCCCTGTGGTCCAGGCTCCGAGCCGCGCGCGTTCCGACCTCACGAACGCCTGCACGCCCGTGAGCCGATCGACGCCGGCCGGGAACAGCCGCGCCATCACGAACACGAGGAAGGCCGCCATGACGGCCACCACCGGCAGGCTCATGGCGCACCAACCAGGGAACGAGATGCCCATCCCGGCCTGCGTGCGGATGAATCCCAGGCCGATCAGGTTCGTGGGCGTGCCGATCGGCGTCGCGAGCCCCCCGATCGACGCCCCGAAGGCGATGCACAGATGCAGGCCCGTGGCAAACGCGGCGGCCGGCTGCCTGCCCGACCGGGCGGACGCCTCGTCGATGGCCGCGAGGATGCCCGACACGATCGCCAGCATCATCGCCGCCGTGACCGTGTTGGAAATAAAGGCGCTGATCGCCACCGACACCGCCACCACCGCGGTCATGATCCCGATGGGCCGCTCCCCGACCGCCGGCAGCGAGAGCACGGCGTAGGCGAGCCGCCGGTCGAGCCGATGCTGCCGGATCGCCTCGGCGAGCAGGAACGATCCGATGAACAGGAAGATGAGCGGATCGGCGAACGGCCGGAACACCTCCTTGGCAGGTGCGACCCCCGCCACCACGCACGCCGCCGCCCCGAGGAGCGCCGTCACCGCGAGCGGCAGGGCCTCGGTGAGCCAGAGCACGATCACCGCCACGACGATCGGCGCGAGCCTCTGGGCTTCCGGGGACAGTTCCATGCCGACACTCTATCGCGCCGCCGTAGGACAGGCTTCAGCCTGTCATCGTCTTCGACAACTTGCCCAAGCCGGCTCG
>JBBAVM010000084.1:13006-14615 GCA_040397685.1 Pirellulales bacterium | reverse complement strand
GCCCGCCGGGGGCTGGTTGTCGCGGTGCAGCGTCCCTGCGGGCCCGCTCCACCTTCCGCGACGGCGGCCACGAGGGCCGCCGCTCGCATTCGAGGCACACCTCGGCTGTGACTCCGAATGCGGAAGCCCGCCGGGGCCATGGATGGCCCGGCGGGCGCTATGTTTAGAAATTCGCGTTGCAGCCCGTATCGACGTCGCCCACCATGTGCAGGTGGTCGTGATCGATGTAGAGGACTTCCTGACAGTCCTCGTCCACGAGCGTGTGCGGCACCGGCCAGCCGATCCGCTTCACTTCCTGGAAGTAGACCGTGCACTTGTAGTGGGCGTGGTGCAGTTGGGCCGGACCGGCGAGCGGGTAGTGCCGCGGCGGATCGAGGTAGTCGGCGATCTTGCACTTCACGATCCGCACGTGGTTGCGCTGCACCTCGTAGAGGAACGGCCAGTTGCCCTGGACGGGCCTGGCCTTTTCGAGGGCCCGCATCACCTCGTCGTCGCTGGGCTCGTCGATGGCCTCACACGGACCTCCCGGCGGGATTGGTCCGAGCACGGGCGACCGCTCATACCGCTCGTAGTTCCAGAACTGGTCTTCCTTGTTTTTCTGGATGCCCACCGGCACGGGAATCGGGATCGCGAGGGGGCCGAGGTTGGGGCCGCTCGACGTGAGCCAAAAGCAGCCGCTCTGTGTGACGGCGCCGGTCGCGGCAACGAGGGCGATGGCGATCAGCCTGGCACGGATGTTCATGATCGGTTGCACTCCTCTGGCGGCCCGCGAGGGCGGTCGTCTGGAAACCTCTGCCGGTTGTATCGGCAGGGCGGCGGGAGAACTTGCGGGATTTTCGGGCGGCGCAAACCCTGCGGACTGGCCGCGGCGGCCTGAGCGTCGCCGGGAGGGCGCTGGAAAACGAAAAACCCGCCCTCGCGATGCGGGGGCGGGCTGTTCGTGATTCGCAGTCCCGGACCTAGCGGTGGTGGCTGTGGACATGCCGCTCGTCGAAGTCGAGCCACCACCAGCCGTCATCCCACTCGAGCGACACGCGGCGCCAGCCGAGAGGCACCTGCGGGTAGGGGTAGAACGGGCCGATGTACGGCCAGGCGGTCGGCGAATACTGCGTCGGATACTGCAGGGCGGCGTAATTGGGATACGACGCATAGCTCGGCCAGGCGTAGTTGGGCATGTTCGGCCCATTTCCGCGGACAGGCACCGCCATGCCTCCCGGTCCGCCCATGCCGCCAGCACCCCCCATGCCGCCACCACCGCCCATCGGCATCGGGCCGC
Organism: Pirellulales bacterium; assembly: GCA_040397685.1. Taxonomy (GTDB): domain Bacteria; phylum Planctomycetota; class Planctomycetia; order Pirellulales; family UBA1268; genus RGVT01. The sequence goes on along the minus strand of JBBAVM010000084.1, from coordinate 13,339 downwards.
CCATGCCACCCGGGCCCATGCCGGCCTGGCCGGGCGGGCAATAGCCGCCGGAAGGACCCTCGGTGATCCGCATCGAGCCGGGCACCATCTGGCCATCCGTGAGACCACCGGCCTGCGGATAGCCACCCTGCTCGCCGACGACGTAGCCTTCGCCGGAGCCGGGCAACTCGAGGGGCTGGCCATCGACGATCGGCTGGCCGCCGTACTGTTTCTTCATGGACGTCCGCTGCACGCGACCGCCCGCGGCCGACTGCCGAGGCTGCGGCACCGGCTTCGCGGCCTGGGCCCGGATCGGACGCGGGCCGGCCGGCTTCGGCGCCGCCGTCGGCTTCG
>JBBAVM010000084.1:0-12906 GCA_040397685.1 Pirellulales bacterium | reverse complement strand
GCCTGGGCCCGGATCGGACGCGGGCCGGCCGGCTTCGGCGCCGCCGTCGGCTTCGCCGAGGCCGTCGGCTGAACCGCCACCTCCTCGCCGACGGCCTGGGTGAGTTCAACGGTCTGCTGCTCGGCCTCGTCCTCACCGCCATCGGCGAGCGCCGCTGGCTCGGCCGCCGGGGATACTTCCTTGACGGGCGCCAGGCCCGGAGCCGGCGAAGGCATCCCGACCAGCGACCGGATCGACGAGGGGAGGGAAAGCGCGTCGCCACTGGACGCCTGGGGCGTCACCGACAGCCGGTTCACGACCCGTTCGACGCCCGCCACCGACTCGGCGGCAGCCAGCGCGGTGTCGATCTGGCGGGCATCCGCCACCGTTCCTTCGAGCCATACCGTGCCGGCCTTGGCCTTCACGTTCACGCGGTAGCCCTTGAGGGCGCCCGACGCCTTCATCTTGGCAGCGACGGTCGCCGCGAGATCGTCGGCGCACGCGACGCCGCTCGCCAACGACAGCACGATCGCGGCCAGCAGTGCGGTTCTCGAAATGGACATGGCAGGCTCCTAGGCTCGGCGGTAGGCGTGGACGGCCACCGCTCGCCTCTTTCTTCGGCCGCCGGTCGTGCCGAAGGGGAGTTTTTTTCCGCCTTGCGCGGAAACGGCGGCTGATCCGGTTGCGCCGGAAAGAGTGGCAATCTGGGCGCCCGCCTACCGCGTGGCCCCGCCGTCGAACACGGCGATCATGGTCATGAGGGTGAGCGTGACGGCACACACCGCCGCCGAAGCCGCCCCGAACTGCAACGCGAAGCCGCAGAGCCCGCCCACCGCCGCCAGGGCGATCACAAGCAGCCAGTGGCAGCCGCGCTCGTGGGCCGTGCCCTCCGCGAGCCGCGCGAGCCCCGCCGCCACGAGGCCGAGGATCTGCACCACGCTCATCGCGCACAGCACGGGGCTCACGGTCAGCGCCAGCAGCTGCATGGGCGGCATCGCAAACGGCTCCGGGCGGGGCGAACCCGCGATCGCATTCGCGGGACGGGGGTGATAGCGGACACCCGGCCCCGCGGCAACGCCTATACGGAAGCCTAATTGCCGCCGAGTTGGGCCTCGAGTTTCTTCTCGAGATCGGTGATCACGAGATTGCGATCGAGCACGTTGCCCTGGGCGTCGAGCAGGAACATCGTCGGCAGTGTGAGGACCCCGAGTTCCTCGGCCAGCCGCCCGTCGAGCCCGCCCGACTCGTACATCTGCGGCCACGGAATCGGCTTCGACGCCAGGAACTTCGCCAGCTGCGCCTTGTCGGTGTCGAGCACGATCCCCACCACCGCGAACTTCTTCGGCCCATACTTGGCGTAGAGCTCGCGGATCTGGGCGATGTCCACCTTGCAGGGCTCGCACCACGTCGCCCAGTAGTGCACGAGCACGGGCCGGCCCCGCAACGACTCCACGGACACCGGCTTGCCGTCGATGCCCGTCCCGGAGAGCGCGAGGGGCTTGCCGACGCTCTCGAGCCGACGGGCGGCTCCGCGGGCCTTGCGGGCCGACAGCGATTCGGGAAATCCCTGCACGATCGCGGCGTAGCGCTCGAGCGCCTCCTTTTCGTTGCCCGAAAACTCGTCGGAAATGCCCATCTGGAGCATCGCCTCGGCGGCATCGGGGGCCTGCGGGTGTTTCTCGACGAACTGCTTCAGGTCGTCGAGCCATGCCGCCTGCACCTTCGCGACATCGGCCCCCGGCTGCTGCATCGCGGCCGCGTAGCGGGCCGAGGCGAGCCGAAACCGCACGAAGGCGGCAAGGGCATCGTCGGCGGAGACGGCGCCAGCGAGTTGCTCCAGCCGGGTGATCCCGTCGGCCAGGCCGCCATCCTGAACGCCCGCAGCGATCGTCTCCGCGAGCTGCTTGACCCAAAACGGCTTCTCTCCGGCGTCGGCCGCGACCACGACCTGCTCGAGCAGCCCGACCTGCTCGGCGGCCAGCTTCTTGCGGGCGGCGGGGTCGGCCTTTGCGAGCTGCCCCTCGATCTCGCGCAGCTTCGCGAGCATCGGCTTGAGCTTCTCGCTCTCCTGGCCACCCGGCCCCGCGTCGGAGCGGTCGCCGACCCGCGGCGAGAAGAACCCGGGGGCATCGGCGATTTCCCCCTGCGCGCCCGGCACCTGCGGAAGATCGACGGGCCGCCAGGCGTCGCCGATACGGACGAGCGACCCCACGTAGACCTGGCCGTTGCCCGACTTGCCGTCGCCGCCGTCCACGAGCGCCACGACGTTGTCATAGGCGAGCACGTCCTTGCCGACCCCCGCGGTCCCGGCCGCCAGCACGCCCGGATGCGGTGCGAGCATGTTGTTCCAGCGGGTCTTCGGCCCGAGGGTGTTTAACGGCGCAGCGGCGACCTTCGCGAACCCCTTGGCTGCCGCCGTCACCCGGGCCGTGAGGTCGCTGAGCAGCGGCTCCTCGAAACCCGCGGCCTGGAGATCGGCATTGGTCGGCAGGAGCCGCGTGAAGACGGTCGAGTCGCGGCTGCGAAGCGCATCGACAATCTCGGCGGTCGCCTCCTCGGCGGAGATCGCCTTCCAGGCGTCGATGCTCCCGTTCTCGTCCTCGTCGATGCCCCAGCGGGTGCCGCTGGCCCCGAGCCACCGGGCCTGGTCGGCCTTGGCGTTGTGATTGGAATCGACGTCGCGGTAGACCTCGACGCCATCCTTGTAGTAGCTCCAGCGATCCACCACGCGATCACCGTTGGTGTCGGCGAACAGCCGCAGGATCTCGCCGCGCGGCCCACGCACCACCCAGGCGCTCAGGCCGCCTTCCTTTTCCATCTTGATGGTGCATGCCTTGGCCTGGTCTCCCTCCACCCGGTCGTACTCCACGTTTTTCTGAAAGGGGGAGAGACCGAGGGCGTATTCCACCGTCGGCTGGGCGCCGGATGCAGCCGTCGTGCCGGCGAGGAGCAGGGCAAGCGCGGCGGGAAGCAGGGGGGCGTGGTGTCGCGAGACCGTCGTGGTCATGGGAGAAGATTCCTTCCTGGGAGTGACCCTGAAAAAATACCGGGAATCGACCGCTGCGCCAGCGCCATTTTGCCCCCCTGGGGCGGTGCGGCGCGACGCCTGCCCCTTCCGCGACGCCCCGGGCAGACCTACACTCGGACGAGTCGGGGCACGGCGACTCGGTCGCCCGACCCGGCAGTACGCCCGCGCGCGTAGCTCAGTTGGTTAGAGCGCCACCCTGATAAGGTGGAGGTCCCAAGTTCGAATCTTGGCGCGCGCATTCCATGCCCGCTCCGGGCGTCCGGCCCCGGAGCAGGTCCGGTTCGGGGACGTAGCTCAATTGGGAGAGCACCGCCTTTGCAAGGCGGGGGTTGAGGGTTCGATCCCCTTCGTCTCCATCTTTACGCCCGGCGGGCCATCCATGGCCCCGGCGGGCTTGCGCAGGCGGAGGGCAAGCCGAGGTTGCCCTCGCCTGCGAGGCTCGGCATCCTGCCGAGACTCGTGGCCTCGCAAGCCCGAAGCGCGAGCGAGGGGCGACGAGTACTTTGGCATTGCGATAGGCTGCCCGGGCAAGCCCCGGCGGGCGCGCCGGCGGAGGTGAGAACGCGTGGACGGTCTTGATCACGTCACATCCCTGGCATCGCGGGGGGCTTTCGAGGCGTGGCTGCACGACCGAGAGTCGCTCGCCGATGTCGCGTTCCTGATCGTCGATGTCGTCGGGCTCAAACAGGTGAACGAGACGCGTGGGTTTCTGGCGGGGGACGCACTCTTGCGGGCCGCGGCGTTGCGGCTCCGCGAGGCCGCCATGCCGGCGCTGCTCGCGGCGCGACTCGGCGGGGACGAGCTCGTGGCGGTGTTTCGCGAGGCCGGCGAGGCCGAGGCGGCGCTGCGATCGCTCCTGACAGCGGGCGTCGAGCCGCGGCTGCGCGTGGGAATCGTGACTGGAACGGCCGCCGACAGTCGCGAAACGCTCATCGATCGGCTCTATGCAACGGTCCGCCGTTCCTGAATAATCGACCGTCCCGTCCGGTCTCGCCCCGCCCTCCGTCCGCCCCCCCAGAGCCCCCATGCCCGCCTCCGCCCCTGTTCCCGCTTCTGCTCCCGCCTCGCCCCCTGTTCCCGCCTCCGCTCCGGCCGGCACAGCCCGCCGCACCGACATTCGCAACATCGCGATCATCGCCCACGTCGACCACGGCAAGACGACGCTCGTGGACTGTCTGCTCCGGCAGAGCGGCCAGTTTCGCGCCAGCCAGCTCACCGGTGAGCGAATCCTCGATTCCAACGACCTCGAAAAGGAGCGGGGCATCACGATCCTCGCCAAGAACATCGCGGTCGAGTGGAAGGGCACGAAGATCAACATCATGGACACCCCCGGCCACGCCGACTTCGGCGGCGAGGTGGAGCGGGTGCTGCGCATGGCCGACGGGGCCCTCGTGCTCGTCGATGCCGCCGAGGGGCCGATGCCGCAGACGCGGTTCGTGCTCTCCAAGGCGCTCGAGTGCCGGCTGCGGCCGGTGGTGGTGGTCAACAAGATCGACAGGCCCGACGCCCGGCCGCTGGAGGTGCTCGACGAGATCCTCGGGCTGTTCCTGGAACTGGGCGCCGACGACGACCTCGCCGATTTTCCCTTCGTCTACGCGTCGAGCCGGGGCGGCTACGCGTCACACGACCCCGCCGTCCGCGAGGGCACGATGCAGCCCCTCCTCGACCTCGTGCTCGAGAAGATTCCGGGCCCGGTCGTTGATCCCACGGCCCCGCTGCGGATGCTCGTGACCACGCTCGACTGGTCCGACTACGTGGGCCGGATCGCGATCGGCCGGGTCGAGTCGGGCACGCTCACCAAGGGCTCGGCCGTCGTCCGCTCGACGGCGGCGGGCACGCTCCTGCCGGCGAAGCTGGTGGGCGTGCAGTCGTTCGACAAGCTCGGTCGCATCGACGTCGAGGAGGCCACCGCCGGCGACATCGCGGCCGTGAGCGGGATCGAGGACGTCGAGATCGGCGACACGATCTGCGATGCCCTCGACCCCCGGCCGCTGCCCAGGCTCACCGTGGACGAGCCGACCTTGTCGATGGTCTTCGGCATCAACACCTCGCCGCTCGTGGGCAAGTCGGGCAAATTCCTCACCACGCGGCACCTGCGCGACCGCCTCATGAAGGAACTCGAGAAGAACGTGGCCCTGCGGGTCGAGCCGATCGAGGGGAGCGAGCAGTTCGCCGTGTCGGGCCGCGGCCTCCTCCATCTCTCCGTGCTCATCGAGACGATGCGGCGGGAGGGATTCGAGATCTCCGTCGGCAAGCCGAAGGTGATCCTGCGGAAGGAGGGCGACGCGACGCTCGAGCCCTTCGAGACGCTCGTCGTGGAGGTTCCCCACGACAAGCTCGGCCCCGTGATGGAGCTCACCGGCTCCCGCCGCGGCCAGCTCGTGCACATGGGCAACCGCGGCGAGTTCGCTCACGCCTCGTTCTCGATTCCCGCCCGCGGCCTGATCGGCCTCCGCACCCGCGTGCTCAACGCCACGCAGGGCACCGCGATCATGCACCACCGCTTCGAGAAGTGGGCGGCCATGGAAGGGGAGGTCGCCGGTCGGGCCAACGGCGTGCTCGTGTCGATGGTGCCCGGCAAGGCGGTGGCCTTCGGGCTCGACGGCCTCCAGGAGCGGGCCGACCTGTTCATCGGCCCTGGAGACGAGGTCTACGAGGGGATGATCTGCGGGGAGAACGCCCGCAGCGAGGACATGATCGTGAACCCCACCAAGGAAAAGAAGCTCACGAACATGCGGGCCAGCGGCAGCGACCGCAACATCCTCCTCAAGCCGCCGCGGAAGATGTCGCTCGAGGAGGCGCTCGAGTACATCGAGGACGACGAGCTGGTCGAGGTGACGCCAGACGTCATCCGCCTGCGGAAGATCCTCCTCTCCGAGCACGACCGCAAGAAGCAGAGCCGGCAGAAGTAGCCGCCGCCGTCACAGCTCGTAGACGTGGCCGGGCGTCACGAGTTCGACGTTCGGCAGGCCGAGGGCCGCGATCTCACGGGCGATCTCGGCGGCATACCGCGGCTTGCGATGGACGACGATCCAGCGGACGTCGCGATCGAGCTTGCGCACCTCGGCTGCGAACGAGGCGGGGCAGAGGTGGCCGGCCTCGGCGGCGAGCCACGCGTGTGAATCCGGAAATGTCACCTCGAGAAAGACCGCCCGCAGCGCGGCCACGTTCGCGAGGTGCTTCCACACCGCCGCGGTGGGGCCGGTATCCGACGGGAACGCGACGGCCGAGCGACCGTCGTCCAGGACGAGGCCGAGCGTGTCGATCCCGTGGGAGACCGGCACGGGCGTCACCGTCAGGCCGGCCCGCACGACCGGCTTGAATGGCTCCAATATGGTGGTCGCGAGGAAGGCGTCGTCCGGCCGGGAGAGCGCGAAGAAGTCGGGCCAGACCCGCCCGTTGAAGATGTCGGCATGGAGGAAGTCGAGCACGGCGGCGGACCCGAGCACCTCGACGCTCTGCGGCCCGGGTTCGTAGACGTTCTCGAGGAAAATCGGCAGCGTCGCGATGTGGTCGAGATGCTCGTGGGTGACGAAGACATGCCGCACCCGCCGCTGGCGGACGAGTTCCACGAGGCCCAGCGACCCGGCGTCGATCGCGACGGCCTCGTCCACGAGGAAGGACGTGAGGAACTGGGCATCCGACGCCGGCAGGCTCGACGGGAGCAGTTCGATCCGCATGGGTGATGAATCTCCTGCGCTCAGACCGCGAAGAACTCGCGGATCTTCCGAAAGATGTCCTGCACCTCCGGCACGGTCCGCTCCGCGCCCGCGATCGCCTGCGAGCGCTCGAAGAGCCGCTCCCGCAGCGCCGCCCCGAGCTGTTCCACGAGTTGCGGCCGCGAGGCGATCAGCCGGGCGAACGAGTCGCGGCCCACATCGAGGAGCCGGGTCTCGACGAGGGCCGTGACCGTGGCCACGCGAGGGGCGCCTGTCATCAGCGACATCTCGCCGAAATAATCGCCCCGCTCGAGCGTCGCGATCTGCACCGGGGGCGTGTCGGGGCCCGAGGCCGTCACCTCGACGCGGCCCTCCATGACCACGAACATGCTCTGCCCGGGTTCGCCCTGCCGGATCACCTGCTCCCCGGCCGCGTAGACCCGGTCGGTGTTTTCCTCGGCGAGCCGGTGGACCTCGCCCGGATCCAGTGCCGCCAGGAGCCCGATGGCCCGCAGGCACCGCGCCCTCCGCTCGACGTCCGCGCCGGGCGGCTCGGCCACGGGTGGCGGCAACTGCGTCAGGCGGATGGCCTGCGTGGCCACGGGGATCTCGATGCCGTGCCGCGCGAGGGCGTACCAGATCCGGTCGCGGGCCATGCCGTCGACGCGGTCGCGCTTGTCGAACTCGGTCGTGAACAGCCGCACCCAGTGCTCGACGCCGCGCTCCTTGAAATCGCTCGTCACCACCGACGGCGCGGGGTGCTCGAGCACGCCGAAACTGCCCCGGATCGCGTCGAGGATGATCGCCTGCACCCGCTGCGGCGGGACTTCGTAGGGCGTGATCACGAACAGCGACCGCCGCGACCAGGGCTCGGGCTGCGTGAAGTTCCGGATCGAGGCCTGGGCCAGCTGGCCGTTGGGGATGATGACGTAGGCCTCGTCGAGCGTGATGACCTTCGTCGCCCGCCAATTGATCTCGACGACGCGGCCGACGTGGGCGGGGTTGGCGTCGTACTGGATCCAGTCGCCGATTTCGAAGGGATGCTCGGCGTGGATCGCCAGGCCGGCGAAGACGTTGCCGAGCGTGTCCTTGAGGGCGAACCCGAGCACGGCCGTCACGAGCGCCGACCCGGTGATCAGTTCGCCCGCATCGATCCCCGCCTCCCAGAGGGCGACGATGATCGCGACCGCGAACGCGAGCCAGCGGAGCACGTCGAGAAAAATCCTGGGCAGCGGGCGGGCGAAACGCTCCCAGATCGCCACGGCGACGAGCAGCACGAACGACTGCAGGAGCGAGGCGATGCCACAGAACCGGATGAACGGCAGGGCGACCTCACGAACGGTGGGCACCGCCGCGGCCACGGCCGCGATCACACCGCCCCCGACCGCGAGCACGAGGGTGGCCCAGGCCAGCCAGCGGCGGCCCTGGGGCAGGCCAGCCAGCACGAGGGCGGCGGCCACGCCGGCGGAAACCAGAATGCTGGAGGAGGGCTGCATGGCCATTGGTGGCGAAAGCGATCCGGCGACCTGCCGGGGGGCCGCATTGTGCGGACCGGCGGCGGTGGCGGCAAATCGGCTTCAGTTTCCGGCCCGTCCGGCCTCCCGGCCCGGCGTTCTGGACTTCCCGGCCGCGGCCCGCTATTTTCTTGGGTCTCCATCGACGCCCACGGCCCCAGGAATTCCATGGTCAAACTCACGGTCAGAGAACGCGAAAGCATTCAGGAGGCGGTGCGCCGCTTCCGCAAGTTGGTCGAGCGCAGCGGCATCAAGAAGGAGATGCGACGCCGCGAATTTTTTGAGAAGCCGAGCGAGACCAAGCGGCGGGCACGCCTGCGGGCCGAGCGCCGCACGAAGCGGAATCGGCTGCTCGGCGTCTAGCTGTTCGTCGAAAAAGCCCTCCGTGGCCTTTTTCCACTTCGTCGGCCGGAGGAAACGCCGGGGTTTCCTCGTGCGACGGCCTCCGCATCCTGCTCGGGCTAAAAGTTGTGCGTGAGCCGGAAGAAAGCACCGTCGTAGGTCAGGCTCGAATTTGTCAGCGGCACCACGTCGGGAAGGCTGGCTGAGGTGGCGGTCGCAATCCGCTCCGAGTAGCCAAGTTCGCCCCAGTACATGAGCATCCAGCCGGCTGAAAACGTCGTTCGCTGGGCGATCTGCCACGAAGCGCCGAGGCTCAGGTCGAGATTCGGCACGACCAGCGGCCCGCCCTCCTGCTGCGACTGCAGATTCGACGGGAAATCACCGACCCGCAGCCGCTCATCGACGTTGCTCACCGAGCCGACGAGCAGCGCGGCAGCCCCGGATGCGAAGACGCTCCAACGGCCGCCGGAGCCGAGGTAGCGACGCCCTTGGAGCGCCAACCGCGGCCCGACGCCCTGGAACGTCCTCGATGTCCTCACGAAGAAGTTATCCACCTGCCCGAGCGCCCCGCGCTCATTGAGGACATTGGTGATGACACTCGAATCGGTGAACCGCAGCCCGACGGCCGCCGCGGCATCCCATGGCGAGCCGCCGTTGGCCGGTCCGCAGGCAGACGGGTTCAGGCGTCCGGCGAGTTCCAGATCATAGACGTTCAGGTTGACGCCGGCGGTGGAGCTGATCGATTGGCCGGCAACCACGGCGCTCGTGTTGTAGGGACCCAGGAATCCAGTGCCATTCCCGCCCGCCCAGTTGCCTGAGGCGACCCCGGCGACGGCGGTGCTGGCAAAGATATTGAGATAACTGAACCGAACCATCCAGTCGTCATCGAGACGGTAGCCGATGAATCCCCGCACCCCACTCGAATAGCCGAAGTCGTAATTGAGGGCCGTCTGGGAAAGCTGCCGTGTGGTCGAAGTCGTGGTCTCGTAGAGCGCCGTCGCGTTGCTGAACGACGGCCGAAGCAGCACGTATTCGGCTCCAGCCGTCACACGATCGCGCCAGGTCAGCCAGTGTCGCTGGCGGTGCGTGCATCGCTGCGGGTCGTCGCAGCATGCGGAGGCGGCGGCGAGAACCTCCTGCGGTTCTGCCAAGAGCGGCACCTCGGCGTCGGCCTCAGCCGCGAAGACCGGCAGTTGCACCTCAACCTGCTCCACCTGGTCCGGCTTTTTCGCCTCGTCCGCGACCGCAGGCCCGCCAAGAACGAGCGAGACGGCGACCGTCAGCAGCGCACAGCATGAAACACGCCACATCTGCGGCTGAGGCTCGCGACGCGTGCGTGGGGCGATGCGGGGCATGACGGCTGAATCCGGGGTGCTTCAAGCCGTGCCCTGTGGCCACGGTTTGACGTCTATCCGAATCGGCCTTCATCGGCCGTCACAAACAGGAAATCCGTCAGACCTTGCCCAGATTCCCAAGGCGACGCCGCCGGGAAAGGCCCCAGAAGCCCAGAACCCCCGCGGCCATGCCGGCCATCGCCAGCGTGCCCGGCTCCGGGACAGGCTGAATGGTCGCGATGGACACGATACCAAACGCGTTCGCGGGCGGGCCGTAGCTGACCCGTGGCGTCTCGATCGGATTCGCCAGGTCATACAGCGGAGCCGGCTCAAAGGTCGGGCCGATCGGGTCGCCGTTGGCGTCAAACTGCACCTGCCTGGGTGAGATGGATTCCTGGATGGAGAGCGTGACGATTCCATACTGCGCCTTCGTGCCATCCGCCAAGAACGTCGGCTGAAACAGATTCTGGTCGAGCACGTATCCGTCGCTCTGCTGGGCCGTGCTGATCCGCATGCTGGCACTCTTTCCCGGCAGGATGGGGTCGATGAAATCGAACATCGCGTGGTTCGGGTTGTTGACGGTGTCCCAATACCACCGCGCCTCGCCAGGCGTCTCGATCCACTCGACGTCGCTGACCCTGGCGGCCGAATTCGAGAGGTTGAGCGCGGCCGCGACGATCCGGGAATGATCGGAGAGGTTCGTGATCCTGAGGAACGGGTTCGCGTTGGCGACTTGCCGGTCGAAAAAATTCTGCTGGGCATCCAGGACCTGAACCGTCGGATCGTTCTTGTTGTCCATCCACACCAGGTTCGTGGCGATCTCCAGCTTGAACGACTGCGCCGTGATCACGTCGGCCCGAGCCCGGGAGCCCCAGGCGCCCGCCGCGGTCGCGGCCAGAAGCATCGCCGTACACGCCAGCCACCGGCGGCCGGAAGACACGATCGCGTTAAAGGAGCCGAGGCCGAGCTGGGCGGTGGTGGACATGGCTGACGTGGGGCATGGCCAGCAAGCTCCTCAGAAACGCGGTCGCGCGAAAACCCGCAGGCCAAGACCTGCAGACACGGGCACGCGCGGGCGAAGAGAGCGAAGGAAAAAAGGCTGTCCGGAGAACTCGGCTCAACTCCGACCACGTGCCCGGAAACCGGGACAACCGCGGTCTAAGGAACTCACGAGCGGACTGCCTATTTCGAGGATGTCTTGGGAACCTCTCCCAACGACCTCTGAATAGTACTCACGACCATGTCGGTTCGTCAAGTTTTTGGTCAGGAAATTTCCGCGTTGCCAAGCGCCACGCCCCGAACGGCCGCGAAACATGGCTTTTTGGGGATTTTTCTAGGGTCTTGCCGCCTCAGGCTGGGGCCAGTCGAGGGCCACGTCGAGCCAGGGGGCATGGTGGGTGGGCCAGCCGGTGCTCACGCGGTCGACGCCGGTTTCCGCGACCTCCCGCACGGTCTCGGGCCGAATGCCGCCGGAGGCCTCCAGGACGACGGCCGGCGCGACGTCGTTCCGCCGGCTGACGGCCTGCTGCAACTGCTCGAGAGGCATGTTGTCGAGGAGGACGATGTCTGGCCCGGCCGGGAGAACCTCGGCCAATTGCCCGAGCGAATCGACCTCGATTTCCACGATCGTCGCCGTGGCTCGCTCGGCCGGGAACGCCTGCCCCACGAACGCCCGCGCCCGCCGCACCGCCTCGGCGGGACCGCCCCCTTCGGCCGCGAGCGCCGCGAGATGATTGTCCTTGATGAGGATTGCGTCGTAGAGGCCCATCCGATGATTCCAGCCCCCACCCAGCCGGGTCGCCACCTTGTCGAGCAGCCGCCAGCCGGGAATCGTTTTCCGGGTGTCGTAGACGCGACACGGCAGTGCGCCGACTGCATCGACGAGCCGCCGGGTTGCGGTGGCCACGCCCGACATCCTCCCGATCATGTTGAGAAGCACCCGCTCCGCGGCCAGGATGCTGCGCGTCGGCCCCGCGAGCGTGGCCACGACCGCTCCCGCCGCGACGGTCGCCCCGTCGGCCACCTGCGCACGCCATTCGAGCTGGTCATCGGCCACTGCTGCCACGACGGCCCCGGCCTCGAGCCCCGCGATCACGCCGGGCCGCCGGCAGATGACGTCGAGCCGGGCGACGGCCGTGCGGCCGACCGTTGCCACGCTCGTCCAGTCGCACTCCTGGCCGAGATCCTCGGCCAGCCAGTCCCGGGCCCGGGCGGCGACGTGGGCCGCGAAGTGGTCGTTCCACTCCGCCTGCCTGAACTCGCGGGCCAACGTGTCGTCGGGAACGCGCGCGATGTCGGGAGCGGCAGGGCGGTGGGGCATGACTGCGGTATCCTATAGCACGATGGCGAATCCGTCCGGCGACACCGCGTTGATTCCCGCCCGCCTGCAGCCGCTCATCGCCTGCATCGCGGCCGGGCTCATGCTCGCAGCCTTCGTGGGGCTCGCGACGGGCGACCGGCTCGCCGACCACGACGCCCCACCGGCGGTCGTGCGGGCGTTCACGACGAACGTCAACACCGCCCCCGCGGTCGAACTGGCGCAGGTGCCCGGGCTGGGCCCGGCCACGGCCGCCCGGATCGTCGCCTACCGTGAAGAGCACGGCCCGTTCGCCTCGCTCGAAGCCCTGCTCGACGTGCCGGGCATCGGCCCGGCCACGTTCGAGCAGATGCGTCCCCACCTGCGGCCGATTCGCGGCCCGCGCACGCCCGAGGCGTCTCGGCCATGAACGGCGATCCCGGCATCTTCGAACTGGTCAGCCCCTACGCGCCGGCCGGCGACCAGCCGGCGGCGATCGAGGCGCTCGTGCGCGGCATCGAGGAGGGCCGGGCATCGCAGGTGCTCATGGGCGTGACCGGCTCCGGCAAGACGTTCACGATGGCCAACGTGATTGCCAAGACGGGCCGCCCGACGCTCGTCCTCTCGCACAACAAGACGCTCGCCGCCCAACTCTACGCCGAGTTTCGGGACTTCTTCCCCCACAACGCCGTCCACTACTTCGTCAGCTACTACGACTACTACCAGCCCGAGGCCTACATCCCGCAGCGCGACA
>JBBAVM010000083.1:0-14837 GCA_040397685.1 Pirellulales bacterium | reverse complement strand
GGTACGGGGCAACCCCGAAGCCGGATTGGGCGAGTGAGAGAGCGACAGGCTGAAGCCTGTTCTACGAGGTGAACTCGAAGGGCCGCGGGAGGAAGTCGGCGAGGCGAAATGCCCCGCGGCCGTCGATCACGATCTGCGTCTCCGGGCCGCCGAACTCCGCGATCACCTGCAGGCACGCGCCGCAGGGGGCGATCTTCGCGACGAGCCCGCCGTCGCGGTCGCGGCAGGTGAGCGCGATGCGGGTCAGCCGCCGGCCACCGGCAACCACGCCCGCGGCGATCGCGGTCCGCTCGGCGCAGATCGTGAGGCCGTACGACCCGTTTTCCACGTTCGCGCCGAGGTGGACGCCGGCGACCTCGGCGAAGATCGCCGCCGCCCCGACGCGCCAGCCGGAGTAGGGGGAGTAGGCCCGGCTGGCCGCCTGCCGGGCCGCCGCGAGCATCTCGTCGTCGGAAGGATTCGCCATGGGTGCCGGCACTCCCGCGGACTGGTTCGACAAGCCGCCCGCAAGGGATATGATCTGCCGCGAGACGATTCAAGGGGCCAAAGCCGGGACGGGCCATGGCGAGCATCCACGTTTCGACGCATCCGCTCGTGGCCCACCACATGCTCGCGCTGCGCGACCCCGCCACCGACCCGCCGGCGTTTCGCCGGGTCGTGCGGCAGGTCACCCGGCTGCTCGCCTACGAGGCGACCGCCTCGCTGCCCACGCTCGACGTGACGCAGCCGACGCCGCTGGCCGAGGCCCGCGGCCGGCGGCTCGCCGACCGGATCGCGATCGTGCCGATCCTGCGGGCCGGGCTCGGGATGGCCGACGGCCTGCTCGAGATCGTTCCGGACGCCGAGGTGTGGCACATCGGCCTCTACCGTGACGAGCACACGCTCCAGCCGCAGGAGTACTACAACAAGCTGCCGAGCAACTGCGGCGCGACACTCGCGCTCGTCGTCGACCCGATGCTCGCCACGGGCGGATCGGCCGTACGGACGTGCGAGATCCTCCGCGACGCGGGCATTCCACGGATCGCGTTCCTGGCCCTGATCGCCTCACCGCAGGGGATCGCCACGCTCGAGCGCGGCATGCCCGACGTAGCGATCCATGTCGCCGCCCTCGACGAGGGGCTCAACGACGTCGGCTTCATCGTCCCCGGGCTCGGCGACGCTGGCGATCGCCAGTTCGCCACGTCCCCCGCGAACCGCGAGACCTGATTCCCGGGGAGGGCCGAATGCGGGCCGTCGATCTCATCCGGAAGAAGCGCGACGGCGGGGCGCTCACGGCAGCCGAGATCGGGTTTCTCGTCGCGGGCATCGCCTCCGGCGACGTGCCCGAGTACCAGTGGTCTGCCCTGCTGATGGCCATCGTGTGGCGCGGGATGGCGGCCGACGAGACGGCGGCGCTCGTGGACGCGATGCTCCACTCCGGCACCGTCGTCGATCTCGCGGATATCCCGGGACCCAAGGTGGACAAGCACTCCACGGGCGGCGTCGGCGACAAAACGAGCCTGATCCTCGCCCCGATCGTCGCCGCCTGCGGCGTGACGGTTCCCATGGTCTCGGGCCGTGGGCTGGGTCATACCGGCGGCACGCTCGACAAACTCGAGAGCATTCCCGGCTTCCGCACCGACCTCGACCTCACCGCCTACCGCCGCATCGCCCGCGAATGCGGCCTCGTGCTGGCGGGCCAGACCGCGGAGATCGCGCCCGCCGACCGGGTGCTCTACGCGCTTCGCGACGCGACGGCCACCGTGGAATCGATCCCGCTCATCACCGCCTCGATCCTCTCGAAGAAGCTCGCGGAAGGAATCGACGCCCTCGTCCTCGACGTGAAATGTGGCGACGGCGCGTTCATGGCGAAGGAGAGCGACGCCCGCGCGCTCGCCGCGAGCATGACGACGATCGGACGTTCGCTCGGCAAGCCGGTGCAGGCCCTGCTCACTCGGATGGACGCGCCGCTCGGCCGCACGGTGGGCAACGCGCTGGAGGTGAAAGAATCGATCGCGTGCCTCCGGGGTGAGGGCCCTGCCGACCTCGCGGGCCTTTCGCTCGATCTCGCCGCCGAGATGCTGCTCCTCGGCGGCGTGGCTCCCGACCTCGACGCCGCCCGCGCCCGCGGCCGGCGGGCGATCGCCGACGGCTCGGCCCTCGAGGCCTTCCGCCGCGTGATCGCGGCGCAGGGGGGAGATCCACGGGTGTGCGACGCTCCCGACGACGTGCTGCCACGGGCGGGCGACGTGGCGACGGTGCGCGCCGAACGGGCCGGATTCGTGACCCGGCTCCGCGCCTTTCCCGTCGGGCAGGCGTCGATGCTCCTGGGCGCGGGCCGACGGACGGTCGATTCCCGGATCGACCCGGCCGCTGGCATCGTGCTCCGGCATGCGCCTGGCGACGAGGTGACGGCCGGTGACGTCGTCGCCGAACTGCATTTCAACACGGCTCACGCGGCCGACGTGCCGGCGGCGATCGCCATGGTCCATGAGGCGCTCGAGATCGCTCCATCACCGCCGCCCATGCGGCCACTCGTGCTCGACCGTCTCGCGTAGCAGCGGCCGCCGTTCTTTTTTTGGAGTCAACCAGGACCATGATGGACGAACTCGACCGGTTCCGCGGCCTTCTCGGCGTGATCACCATCCTCGCGGTCACGTTCGCGCTGTCGGAAAACCGCCGGGCGATCTCCGCGCGCATGGTGGTCGGCGGCCTGCTCATGCAGACGATCCTCGGATTCCTGCTGCTGCGGTTCGAGGCGGGACGCACCGCGCTCGACGCCGCCGGCCGCTGGGTGGAGACGGTGCTCGCCTGCGCGGAGCAGGGCGCCCGGTTCGTGTTCGGGGATCGGCTCGTCGATCCGGCGGGGCCGGCCGGATTCGTGTTCGCCTTCCGCGTGCTGCCCACGATCGTATTCGCCGCCGCACTCTTCGCCGTGCTCTACCACCTCGGCGTCATGCAGCTCGTCGTCCGCCTGTTCGCCTGGGTCACGGCCCGGGTGCTCGGCTCGAGCGGCGCGGAGACGCTCAACGCCGCCGCGTCGATCTTTCTCGGCCAGACGGAGGCCCCGCTCGTCATCCGCCCGTATCTCGCCAGGCTCACGCGGTCGGAGCTGGCCGTCGTGATGGTCAGCGGCATGGGACTCGTCTCGGGCGGCATCCTCGGCGCCTACCTGGCCACGGGATGCACCTCGCGCGACCTGCTCACGGCGATCCTGATGAGTTTCCCGGCGACGATCTACCTCACGAAGATCGTGGTCCCCGAGACCGGCACCCCCGAGACCCGTGGGACGGTCCAGGTCGCCGACGAGCGGATCGACGACAACGTTCTCGACGCCGCTGCTCGCGGCACCCGCGAGGGGCTCATGCTCGCGGCGAACGTGGCGGCGATGCTGATCTCGTTCACGGCGCTCGTGGCCCTCGTGAACCTCGCGCTCGGATGGCTCGGCGGCGTGCTCGGCACGCCCGGCCTCTCCCTGCAGGGCCTCCTGGGCATGGCGCTCGAGCCGCTCGCCTGGCTCCTCGGCGTGCCGGGCCGCGACTGCCGCGCCGTCGGCGGCGTGCTCGGAACCCGCACGGTGCTCAACGAGCTCGTGGCCTACGGTGACCTCGGCCGCATGAAATCCACGCTCGATCCGCGGTCCTATTCGCTGGCCACCATCGCCCTCTGTGGCTTTGCCAACATCTCGAGCATCGGCATCCAGCTCGGCGGCATCGGGGCGCTGATCCCGGCACGTCGGGCCGAGCTCGCGCAGCTCGGCGTCAAGGTGCTCGTCGTGGCCACGCTCGCCAACTTCCTCTCCGCAGCGATCGCCAGCGTGCTGTTGTGACGCGCTCCGGTCGGACCGCCGTTCAGCACTTGATGAAATAGCCGTGGCGGTCGATGAGGGCGGCGACCTCGGGGGCCACGAGATCGCGCCACGACGGGTCGCCCGAGCAGATCCGGCTGCGGACCTCGTCGCTGGAGTAGGTGCGGAGCGTCTCTGGATCACACGGCAGGGGGCGGATGAGGCCGTTGGTCCGCAGGTGCTCGAGGAGGTGGGCATGGTGCGGCGCCACCTGCAGCGTCTCGGCCGAGATCACGCGGCCGTCGATCACGTCGCGCGTGGGCTGCACGTAGAGCCGAACCGACTTCGTGAACAGCCGCCCGAAAGCCTCCAGAATACCGCCCGGGAGTTGTCGATAGTGGGCGTCGTTGAAGAGTTCGCGGAGCAAGGGCACGCCGAGCACGAGGCCGATCCGCGCGACGTGGCGGGCCGCGAGATATTCGCCGAGGTCGTGGAAGGCCCCGATGTCGGTCACGAGCACCATCTTCCCCACGGCCGAGAGGAGATCGACGCGGGCGAGGAAGTCGGCGTCTTCCGCCTGGCCCCGGTCCCGCAGGTTGTTCATCGTGATTTCCATGATCTCGTGGATGTCCTGGACCTCTCGGGGCTCACGGCTGCCCTCACCGTCGTCGCCCGTGAACGCCTGCCGCGCCGCCGTCATCATCTCGAGATTGAGACGTGTCACGGGAGCGAATCGACCGCGCTCGATGAGCACGCCGGAGTGTCTGAGTGCCTCCGACGCCAGCACCGGTCTCCCGGAGGCGTCGAACAGGATCGCCGGAGTGAAGCCGACCCGCACGAGATGCAGGGCGAGCAGGCGGTTGTCCGCGTTCGGGAACGCCGGCCCCCGCACGGCGATCCAGTCGATCTCCAGACGCTCGCGGCCGATGTCGTCGAGAAGCGACTCGACGAGTCGCTTCGGCTCACGGAAGTGGTTGAGCACGGCATGGAGCAGGTTCACGCCCAGCCGGCCGATCGCCTCCTGCTGCCGCGGATTGGTGGCGTCGAGCAGCCGGCAGTGGATGATGACGTCGCTCGCCTCGGCACGGAACGCATGCTGGAATCGCACGCCCAGCCACGCGTGGCACTCGTTGCCCCCCGAATACGAGCGGGCCGCCGCCGTGTCGGCGAATGCGAAGAACCGGGTGTGGTCCCCCCGGGCCGTGTCGAGCCGCTCGCGGAGCAGCGAGAACTCGTGGTCCAGCATCTCCTCGACCCGCTCCCGTGACACGTATCGCGGCGCCTTCCCGTAGATGGCGTCGCTGACGGTCATGTCGTAGGCCGACACTGTCTTGGCGACGGTGCCGGCCGCGCCGCCCACCGCGAAGAACCAACGGGCCACCTCCTGCCCGGCCCCGATCTCGGCGAACGTGCCGTAGACCGAGCCGTCGAGATTGATGGCGAGCGCGCGTTCGGCGGTCGGGTCGAGGCTGCGGTTCGTGGCGCTCATGGTGTCACACCACTCTACCAACCGCTCGCAGGCCGGCGATGGGTCACCCGCCGTGGCGGCAACGGACGAGTGTCCGGACGGCGAACGCGGTGCCGTACTGGGTGTGGTAGTCGTAGAAAGGATAGTCCCACCAGCAGCCGTTGGGCTCCTGGATCGCGAGCATGATCCGGGCGAGTTGATCCTGGAGCACGCCCCGCTCGGCCGGCGGCAGCGACTCGAGGCACAGGGCCGCGTAGTAGTGGCCGTAGAAGAAGAAATACCCCGCGACCGCGAACCACGACTCGTGCGGGATCGGCTTCTTACGGCCCAGGTCGAGCCAGCCGTTGCGGGCCACGAGCCGCTCGAGCCAGGTGCGGATCGCGGCGTCGGTGAGCGTGGGATCGCCGAAGCGGCGGAGCGCGGCGTTGCACGCCTGCGAGCGGCCTACGCTGCCGCCGGGAAGGTTCACAGGATGCTCCGGCCGATACTTGAGATACTCGCCGTAGATGTAGCTCCGGTCTGGTTTTGTCTGCCGCTTGATCGAGGCAAGGCCGCGATCGATGAGCCGTTGCGGCACCTCGACGCCGAGATCGCGGGCATCGGCGAGCGCGAGGAGCACCGTCGCGGTGGTGAAGCTGTTGGGGCTTGCGGCCGGCTTCCGGCTGCCGACACGGAAGTCGTAGTAGCCCCAGCCGCCATCGACCGATTCGTAGCGGTCGAGCAGCTCGACCTGCCCGGCGATGCACGTCCGCAACCGCTCCTGGAGGGCTGGGTCGGCCACGGCGCGGCGGTGGAGCAGCGCGAGCGACTCGATGCCGTAGGCATGGCCCCAGACGTTGTAGAGCGTGTCGGGCGTCGCCCGCCGCAGGTCGGGGAGATGGTCGAGGAGCCACGTCTGGCCGCGGTCGATGGCCGCTTGGACAGCCAGGCTCGAATCACCCGTTTCCACAAGCGCCGAAACGCCCAGCGCCGTGACGGCGCCACGGAACGCGTGGTGGGCGCCGGGGGCGGGCGCGTAGATATCGACGCCGCCCCGCGTATTGTCGGCCGAGCCCCACGACCCGTCCGGCCGCTGACAGCCGAGCAGGAATTCCACGCCTCGCGCGATCGCCGCCTCGAGTTCCTCTGGAGGCAGGGGCTCGACGGGCTCGGCTTTCGGCCCGATCTCGGCGGCCGACGGCGCGGCGACGACAGCCGGTTCGCCGGCAGCGACGAGAACCGCCCCCCCGTCGGCCTGACACCAGGCGGTCACGGCGGCGATCCACGCGAAACGACAGGAACGCATCGAAAGGGTCCGCGTCGTCATTTGGTCGGAGCCGCCGCAGCCGGCTTCACGGTGCCGGTCTGCTCCGGGGCCGGCTTCGCCTCGACGGGAGGCTTCTCCTCCGTCTTCGCCTTGGCATCGGTCGGCGGCTTGTCCTCGCTCTTGGGCTTCTCGTCGGGCTTGGGCCGCTCGAGCAGAATCTCCTCGCCGAAGGCGAGGCCTGCGGTGATCTCGATGCTTTCATCGTTGGCCCGCCCGACGGCGACCGAGCGTTTCCGCGGCTCCTTGTCCTTGCCGTCGCGCGAGACGACGTAGACGAACCGCGCCTCGTCGTCGAGCGGCTCGCTGAACACCGCCTTCTTCGGAACCGCGAGCGCATCGGGCCGGCTCTCGGCGACCACCCGTACCTCCGCCTCCATGCCCGCGACGAGCCGCGGATGCTCCTCGGCGAGTTCGACCACCGCATCGAACCGTCCGGCCGCCACCGGCACGGGCGACACACCCCGCACGCTCGCCGGAAGCCGCACCTCTGGAAACGCCTTCGGTGCGACCTTCGCCGGAGCCCCGATCACGACGCGGGCCAGATCCTTTTCAGGCACTCCCGCCCGCACCGCGAGCTTCCCCGGGCCGACGACCGTCATGATCGTGTCGCGGGCGTCGAGCTGCCCCCCCGGCCGCAGCCGGCCCGCGGCGGTGTCGGCATCGGTCCACTTCCCCTGCCGCCACTTGCCGTAGTACACGACCCCGTCGGCCGGTGCCCGGATCGGCATCCGCGCCCGTTCAGCCTTGAGTTCGGCAAGGTTTTCGCCGGCCTTCCGCTGCTCGTTCCGCGCCTTCTCGAGCTCGAGCCGCTGCTTCTCGAGCGCCACCGGCAGCCCCCCCTGCGCCTGCTCGAAGTCGAGCTCCGAGGCGCGGTCGAGGTTCGCGAGAAACTCCCGGCGACGGGGCAGGTCGAGGCCTGCGATCCGCTCGTGGCGATCGCGGGTCAGGGCAGCGCTGAACCGGGCCATGTCGGCCTCGAACCGCGCCCGCTTGAGGACGATCTCCTCGGTCTCCTCGGTGAGGTCGTCCTGCTCGTACATCTTCTCGAGCTGCGCGAGTTCCTCCTCGGCATTCGCCAGGGAAAACTCCGCCGCCTCCAACTGCTTGTCGTTGGCCGCCACGGCGAGTTCCGCCTCCTTCTTTTGATAGCGATCGATGTCTTCCCGCACCATGCGTCGCGCCCGAGCCGCCAGCTCGAGCTGAAGCGGCGTCGCCTTCTCGAGGATGGCCAGCTCCCGCTCCTGCAGCCCGAGGGCGATCGCGGCCAGGCGTCCGGCGATCTCGAGGTCGCGGATCGCCTCATCGACCTTCTCGGTGTCGAGACGCACGAGCACGTCGCCCGTGCCGACACGCGTGCCGTGCGGCACGACCTCCTCGACGACGAGTTGCGTCCAGCGCTTCATGTCGGGCCGCACTTCCGTGAGCTGCGGGGGCTCGAACGTGCCCTCGAGCCTGGCCTCCAAGCGAAACGGCACGGGCTTCACCGTGTACGTCGCCGGCTCGGCGGCATCGATCTGGGCGGAAACCGCGACGGCGGCGAGCACGGCGATGAGGCGACGAAGCGGCATGCAAAATCCTCGAGCGAGAGACATCCTGACCCCCAGCAACGCTAAACCGCCGCCAGACACGCGTCAAACTCGTGCCTTTCCGCGTCTAGGCTCAAGGAGCCCAATCCGGCTCGTGACTGCCCAGCCCCTCTCGCCGGACGTTCGCCTCGGCCCTCCGAGGCCTCGGCTCTCTGCATGTCCGCTTCGCTTCGCCATCCTGGCTGCGCTCGCTCCCATAGCCCGGCGAGAGGGCATGGGCAGCCCCAAGCCTCCTCGACTCCACAGAAGCCCGAAGCGCAAGCGAGGGAATCGATCTCTCCCTCGCTTGCGCTTCGGGCTTCCAGTGAGGGAGGCTCGGGGTTGCCCCTACCGTTGAGCCGGCTTGACCGACCAGCGAAGCCATGGATGGCGCAGCGCCAGTCGGTCGGAGTGAACGAAGCCGGGCACCGATCCGCCGCAGGCGGATTGGTCGGGCGCAGTGAACGTCCGGCGAGACGGTACGGGGTAACCCCGAGCCGGCGCCTACCGCGAGTCAGGGCGTCAGCCCGTGAAGAATGTCGCGAGCCAGTAGAGGCCGCCGGAGAGGGCCATGGCGACCGGCAGCGTGAGGATCCAGGCCAGCGCGATTTCGCGGACCGTCTCCGGCTGGATGCCCGACTTGTTGGCCCACATCGTGCCGGCAACACCGCTCGACAGGACGTGCGTCGTGCTGACGGGCATGCCGAGCCGGTCGGCCATGGCGATCGTCGCGGCGGCCACGAGTTCCGCAGCGCCTCCCTGGGCGTAGGTGAGGTGCGTCTTGCCGATCTTCTCGCCGACGGTGACCACGATCCGCTCCCAGCCGAACATCGTACCGAGGCCGAGGCAGAGGGCGACGCCCATCACGACCCACT
Source organism: Pirellulales bacterium (assembly GCA_040397685.1). GTDB lineage: Bacteria > Planctomycetota > Planctomycetia > Pirellulales > UBA1268 > RGVT01. Next base: position 5,857 of record JBBAVM010000083.1, on the reverse strand, counting down.
CGGGCACGTACTCCACCGGCTTCGCCAACTGGCCGGCGAGGCTCTTGAGCACCTGGCGGCGATCCTCGGCGAGGTTGTCGCCGAACTGCCGCAGGAGCGTCCGCACCGATGCGCCGAGCTCGACGAGCTGGGTGCGCAGCTTCCAGCGGTCGTCGGCGTGCAGGTCGGCGAAGCTCGTCCGGCCGTCGAGGCTCGCGCACACGTCCTTGCAGAGCGGCAGCGGGTCGAGCGTGGCGAGGACGACGTCGTTCCCCGGAAACGGGTCGAACACGTCGTCGATCATCTTCGACTCGAGCACGGCTGCCGCCGCGACGCCTTCCTGGCGGCCGATTTTTTCGACCCGCTGCTCGGCGACGTGCCGGTCCTTGAGCGCGTTCATCATCATCGCCAGTTGCGGCTCCGAGAGTTCGGCTTCGAGCCTGCGGGCAGCCTCCGCCGTGGCCGTGATCTGGTCCGCCGACGTGCCCATGTTCAGCGCGTAGGCGGCCGGCACAATCCCGATGAGCACGAGCATGATCAGGCCCATGCCTTTCTGACCGTCGTTCGACCCGTGCGCGAAACTCACGCCGGTGCAGGTGCCGATGAGCAGAGCCCGGATCCACCATGGCGGCGGCCGATCGCCGTGCGGCGGCTCGTAGAGTTCCTTTGCGGGAATCAGCTTCCGAGTGACGACGAGGAGCAGCGCCGCCAAGCCGAAGCCGATGACCGGCGAAAGCAACAGCGCCATGCCGACCTCCGACGCCTTGTGCCAATTGATGCCCTGGAAGATCGACCCCTGCTCGAGCCAGGCGTTCATCATGCCGACGCCCATGATCGAGCCGATGAGCGAATGGGAGCTGGAGGCGGGCAGGCCGCGATACCAGGTCGCGAAGTTCCAGATGATCGCCGCGCCCAAGAGCGAGAGCACCATCGCCAGGCCGCGGCCCGTCTTGATGTTCACGAGCAGGTCAACGGGGAGCAGGTGGACGATGCTGAAGGCCACGCCGATCCCACCGGCGTGCACGCCGATGAAGTTCCACAGGCCCGACCAGACCACCGCCGGCGTGGGCTTGAGCGACTTGGTGTAGATGACCGTCGCCACCGCGTTGGCCGTGTCGTGGAACCCATTGATCACCTCGAAGCCGAAGGCGATCACGAGGGCCACGACAAGCAGGATCACCTGCCCGGCCCCGAGCGAGCCGACCGCCTCGAAGAATTCCATGTCCGCCGCTCCCTGCGTGCGTCCGCATCGCGGACACGCTGAACGTAGGGGAGGACCTGCCCCGAGACAAGCGGCCGCCGATGACGAATACAATTCTCACAATCGCACCCGTGGCGGCACATGCCGCCACGGGTGCGCCTGGCCGCGAACCTCCGGCGGCGGGTGGGCGTAGAAGGGGTACGGCACTTCAGGAGCAGTCATGATGGCTCGTGGCGATCGGATCAGCGTCGAACGGCGGTTCCTGGGATCGCTCGTCGCCTACCGCCACCTCGGCATCGACCTCGGTGACGGCACGGTCGTGCACGCCCGGCCCGACGACTTTCGTCGGCCGTTCGGTGGCGGTCGCGTCGAACGAACGTCATTCCAAGAGTTTGCAGCCGGCAGCGAGGTGGTGATCGTGACCGATCCACCTGCCGTACATCCGCCGGAGGACGTCGCGCGCCGGGCCCTCTCCCACCTGGGGAAAAACGGCTACTGTCCCGTCATCGCCAACTGCGAGCACTTCGCCACGTGGTGCGCCACCGGCGAACACCGCAGCCGGCAGGTCGAAGTGGCCGTCGCCCTCGCAGCAACCGCACTCGTCTGGGCCGCCGGAACCGCGACCCGCCTCGCCCTCACCCGTGGGCGCTCAGCGACGGCCTGAGCCGGCCGCATCTCCTCGACAGGCCGAGAGCCACGTCGTGGCGGCGGAGCGCACCGTCTCGTCGTCGTCGCGCTCGAGGCGTTCCAAGGCCGCCGCAGCCGCCGCGCGGGCGGAAGACGTGGCCTCGGCCTTCGATCCTGCCCAGCCCGTCCCGCAGACGGCCCAATAGCGAACGGCTGGATCGGGATCGGTGAGTCGATCGGCAAAGTGGTCGGGAGGAACGTGCGCTCCCGCGTCCCACGCCGCCGAGAGGATGGCGTCGTAGCGTCGCGCGGCCGCCTCCACGGCCGCGGCCTCGGCCGGATGGAAGATCGCCCACTCGCTGCCAGCCGCCCGGGCCTCGCGCCTCAAGATCGGCTCGGGGAGGATGCCGGTGTCGCGCGTCCGGCGCATCCACGACCTCAGTTGCTCGCGCAGCCGGACGACATCCGCCTCGGCCTCGGATGCATGATTGTCGAGCTCATCGGGATCGGCCACGACGTCGAAGAGTTCCTCGGCGGGCCGACTCGGCCTGGCAAACCACGATGCACCGCGGGGCAGCGCACCGGCCGCCAGCGCCGCTCGCAGCTCGCCGGTGATGGGCACGCCATCGGCGTATGTCGGCAGGTCGTCACCTGCCAGCCACGGCAAGAAGTGCCGCACGTAGCGGAATCTCCCATCACGCACCGAGCGGCCGAACCCGGCCGCCACGTCCATCCGATCGCGCACGCCGATCACGACATCCCGCGCGGCGGCATGCGGTCCCAGGAAGCTCCGCCCCTCCATCCAGTCGGGGATCGGCACGCCCGCGAGGTCGAGCATCGTGGGCCCCAGATCGAGCAGGCTGACGAGATTGTCCGTGACGCCCACCGCCGCACCGCCTCCCGGGAGCCGGGCCGACGCGGCGAACCGCTCCGGCACGTGAACCAGAAGCGGCACCCGCAGCCCGTGCTCGGTGAGCGACCGCTTGCCATGCGGAATCCCCTCGCCGTGGTCGCTCCAGAAGACCACGATCGTGTCGTCGGCGAGTCCGTCCGCGGCGAGTTCGTCGAGAATCTCACCCGCTTCCTCGTCGAGGGCGGCGGCGAGGTCGAGGCGGGCGGCCAGGGCCGCGCGGATGACCGGCGTGTCGGGATAGAACGGCGGCACGCGGACGGCGGCCGGATCGGCTCGCACCTCGGCTGGCAGCCGCTCGCGCACCCGCGCGGCCTTGTCGTCAAAGAGCCCACTCTCGTGGGTCACAGTGAGATTGAAGACCGCGAAGAACGGTTGGTCGCGATCCGGACGATTCCGCCAGTGCGCCTTGGCGCTCGACTCATGCCAGCCCGCCGCGAATGGTTTCACGAAGTTGTAGTCGGTCTTCGCGTTGTTGGTGCAGTAGTAGCCCGCCTCGCGCAGGAGTGTCGGAAAGCCGACGACGTGCGGGGGCGGCGTGGCCTCGCACCGCATCGGCAAACTGCCGAGCGTCGTCGGCATCACGCCGGTGATGATCGCGCTCCGCGACGGTGCGCAGACGGGCGCGGCCGCGAAAGCGGTGTCGAATCGCAGGCCCGAGCCGGCGAGGGTATCGAGCCGTGGCGTCCGGGCCTGGCCGCCGTAGCCGCCGAGTGTGTTCGCGGAGAGATCCTCGGCCGAAATCCACAGGATGTGAGGCCGTGCGGCGTCGGCAGCCGGCACCGGCCATGCCGCGCACGCCGCCGTGGCCAGGCACGCGATGAGCATCCGGACCCGCATCGCTCGTCCTCCTCAAAGCCGAACGATCAACCGCCGTAGTCGGAAAGCGGCCCGGCGTGCCATGTCATCCGCAACGCGTTTAGGACGGCGACGACGTCGATCGCCTCCTGGAGCAGCGCGCCGGCCGTCGGCGGCAGGAATCCCGCCGCTGCGAACCCCATGCCCACGAGGCTTGCCGCCATGCCGCCGACCGCGCTCTGCAGGGCGATCGACCGCATCCGCCGGCCGATGTGCAGCAGTTCATCGACGCGCTCGAGCGCCGAGTCCATCACGACGGCTCCGGCCGCCTCGCTCGTGACGTCGCTCGCAGTGCCCATCGCGATCCCGACGGTGGCTGCCGCGAGGGCGGGGGCGTCGTTGATACCGTCGCCGACGAACAGCGTCGGCGCCTCCTTCGTCGCCTGCTCCACGATCGCGAGTTTCCCCTCGGGCTGGATGCCAGCGTGCACCTCCTTGATGCCCACGAGATCGGCGAGCCAGCGGACCTCGCTCTCGCGATCGCCCGACACGAGCATCACGCGGCCGAGCCCGTGTGCCGGCTGAAGATGGCTCACGAAGGTGGCGCCATCGGCTCGTGGCGTGTCCCGAAACCGCAGCAAGCCTGCGGTCGCCCCGTCCACGACGACCACGCACTCGAGCCCCCCGGCCTGCGGCGGCAGCAGCCCGCAGCCGGCCACGTCGAGCGCCGCGAGTTTCTGGCGGCTCGTGATCGCCACGAGATGCGTCTCGGCGCGGCCGTTGAGCCGCTTCACGCGCCCGGTGAGGCCCTGGCCGGGCTTCTCGGCCAGTTCCTCCACCTCGAGCAGCCGCAGCGAACGCTCGGCCGCCGCCTCGACGACGGCTGCGGCGAGCGGATGCTTGGAATACGTCTCGAGGCTCGCGGCGAGGGCCAGCACATCCGCGTCGCTCCAGCCGTCGAAGGTGGTCACGTCGGTGAGCTTGGGCGTGCCATACGTGAGCGTCCCCGTCTTGTCGAAGATCGCGGTGCGGCAGGTGTCGAGCCGCTCGAGGATCGACGGATCGCGGATCACGATTCCCTGCTTGGCCGCCAGCGACACGGCGCCGATGATCGCGACGGGGATCGCGATCAGGAGCGGGCAGGGTGTGGCCACCACGAGCACGGCGAGAAACCGCGTGGCGCTCCCACTCGCGAACCAGGCCGCGGCGGCAATCAGGACGGCGAGCGGCGTGTAGAACGCCCCGAGCCTGTCGGCCAGCCGCTGCAGGGGCGGCCGCCGCTCCTCGCTCGTCTTCAAGACCTCCATGATCTTCGCGTAGCGGCTGTCACCGGCGACGCGGTCGGTGCGCACCTCGAGCGCCGCCTGGCCGTTGATCGCGCCGGAGAGGACGGCCGACCCCGGGGCCTTCGCCATCCGGTATGGCTCGCCGGTGAGATAGCTCTCGTCCATCGAGCCGCGGCCCGCGACGACGGTCCCATCGACCGGGCAGATCTCGTGAGGCAGTACCACGAGCACGTCGCCGAGCGCGACGTCGGCGAGCGTCACGTCGGTGAAGCTTGTGCCGGCCTTCCGATGGGCGAGCGTCGGCATGCGGCGAGCCAGCGCGTTGAGGACGTCGCCAGCACGGCTCACAGCCCGGCTCTCGAGCGCCTCGCCACCGGAGAGCATGAGCACGACGAGCACACCCGCCAGATATTCACCGAGCACGATGCTCGTCACGATCGAGAGGCCTGCAAGCAGATCCGAGCCGAACGTGCCGCGAAGAAGCTTCGTGAGCAAATCCCACACCAGCGGTACGCCGCCGACCACGAGCATCACGACGAGCGGCAGGTCGCCGCGCGTGAGGCTGCGGCCGGGAAACCAGCGGCCCGGATCGACCGCGCCCAAGGGCACGGGATCGCCCGCATGCCCGGAGAGCGTGATCGCGCCCCAGACCGCGAGCGCGAGGATCGCCCCGACGGCGATCGACTCGTTGAGCGGAAACCCGCGGCCGTACGGAGGTGCGGTGGACGCGGTCATGTCAGCATCGTATCGCGGGCGGTCTACACAGGAAAACACATGAACCGATCGCGGCCTGTCTCGGGTAGCGCCGGCTTCGGGCTCCCCGAATCCCCTCGCCGGACGGCAGGGCAGGTGGCCATCACCCGCAATCGGAGCCGCCGTATTCGACCAGCGAAGCCATGGATGGCGCAGCGCAGGCAAATCCGAGTGAGCCGTAGCCTGGAGGGCCATCCTGTTCGGCAAGGCAGTTGCGGCCCCGTGGGGCAAGCGTCCCGCTTGTCTTCGTGGGACAGGCTTCAGCCTGTCGTGGGATAGGCTTCAGCCTGTCGTGGGATAGGC
>JBBAVM010000082.1:0-15047 GCA_040397685.1 Pirellulales bacterium | reverse complement strand
AGAGACAGGCTGAAGCCTATCCCACGTCGGGAAGAGACAGGCTGAAGCCTATCCCACGTAGGGGAGAGACAGGCTGAAGCCTATCCCACGTAGGGGAGAGACAGGCTGAGGCCTGTCCCACGGTGCTGGACTGGTTGCACTTTCGTGGGCCCCGGCTAAACTCTCGACTCGTGGGTTGACAGCCCTTTTCAATGAGTCAAACTGAGTGACTCGTGGGTTTTCGGCCCGAATCGACTGGGCGTCCACGGATGGATTGGCGTCAGACGAGCGATGACCGCTGCCGCGGACCTTTTTGTCGGCGAGTTTGCCCGGACGCTCGACGAGCGGTTTCGGCTGGCGATTCCGCCCGAACTCGCCGAGCCCCTGCTGGCCCCCGGCGCGAAACTCGTGCTCGCCAAGGAGCGGGCGGGATGCCTGTCGCTGTGGCCGGCGGCGGTGTGGAAGCCCCGGATGGACGCCGCGATCGACGTGGTACGCACGAAATACCAGGCCGGCCTGCTCACGCAGCGGGTCGGCCACCTGCAGGACTTGGGTCGGTTGCTCTCGACGCGGCACAAGGTGGTGTCGCTCGCAGCCCGCGATCGGCTCGTGATTCCGGAAGGATTCCGGGACTTCCTCGGCGTGGAGCCGGGGGGCGAGCTGTTCGTCGTGGGGGCGGCTGTCTGCGTGGAGTTGTGGCAGCCCGCCGCCTGGTCGGCCTATGTGACGAGCGCGATGCCGGAGTTTCGCCGACGGATCGACGAACTCACGGCCTGATGGGTCTCGGATGATTTTTGGATGGTTTTTGGCCATGCCCGGATGAGAGGAACGGTTTGACCTGTCGGTGTCATCCGGTCAGGAAAAATGAACGCCACGGAACGGGCCCCACGAGCACGGATGCTGCCGAGGGACCTCCTCCGGGCATGGCCTTTTTCAATCGCGATCCCGCCCGCCGCCGCCGCGGCCACGCCGTAAATTGACACCCCCCGGCGGCCGTTCGTAAAGTGTTGAGAGGACGGGATTTGCTGGATCGACCGGCGCATCCGTTCGCTCCCTTCTGGCATGGCCCATGGCACGCAGTCCTTTCTGCTGGGGCATCGATATCGGAAAATGCGCCCTGAAGGCGGTGCGCTGCCGCATGGCCGCGGAGCCGCAACGGCTGACGGCCGAGGCGTTCGACTACGTCGAATACCCGATGCTGCTCACGCAGCCGGAGGCCGATCCGGTGGAGTTGGTCCGGGACGCGCTGCGGGAATTCCTCGGCCGCAACGACCTCAAGGGCGACCGGGTGGCCGTGTCGGTGCCCGGCCAATCGGGCCTCGTGAAGTTCATCAAACTGCCGCCGATCGAGGCGAAGAAGATCCCTGACATCGTCAAGTACGAGGCGCGGCAGCAGATTCCCTTCCCGCTCGAACAGGTCGTGTGGGACTGGCAGCGGCTCGCCGGCGGCATGGAGGAGGGCGGCTTCGTCATCGACGCCGAAGTGGCGATGTTCGCCATGAAGCGCGAGCAGGTCTACAAGGCGCTCGCCCCGCTCACCCAGGCGGGCATCGATGTGGACGTGCTCCAGCTTGCGCCCACCGCCCTCGCGAACATGATCATGTTCGACCAGTTGCCCGATCCGGCGACGGTCGATCCCGACCAGCCGCCGGCCTCGGTCGTGCTCGTGTCGATGGGGGTGGACGCGACCGACATCGTGGTGACCAACGGCCTGCGGATCTGGCAGCGCAGCATCCCGATCGGAGGCAGCAGCTTCACGAAGGCGCTCGTGCAGGGCATGAAACTCACCTTCGCCAAGGCCGAGCACCTCAAGCGCAACGCCGTGCGGGCCGAGGATCCGAAGCTCGTCTTCAAGGTGATGCGGCCGGTGTTCACGGAGTTTGCGTCGGAGTTGCAGCGATCGCTCAACTACTTCGCCAGCACCGATCGCTCCGCCACGATCGGCAAGGTGCTCCTGCTCGGCAACGCCACGAAACTCCGCGGCCTCTCCGACTTCGTCGGCAAGCAGCTCGGCCTCGACGTGCAACGGCTCGAGGCGTTTCGGGCGCTCGAGGGGCCGAACGTGCTCAACGCGCCGGCGTTCCGCGAGAATCGCCTCGGCTTCGGCACGGCCTACGGCCTCGCCCTGCAGGGCGCCGGCGGCCCCGGCATCGGCACGAATCTGCTGCCGCGCGAGATCATCCACGAGCGGATCATCGAGGCCAAGAAACCCTGGGCGCTCGCCGCCGGCGTCGGCCTGCTGGGGGCCGCGGCCATCAGCTTCATGGGCATGTACTTCGCGTGGACCTCGTTCGCGCCAAACCTGTATGCCGGCGCGTTCGCCCGCGCCGACGGCGTGAAGACACAGTCGCAGGCCGCCATCTCGGCGCTCGACGAGGCGAAGCAGAAGCGGGACGCCGCCATCACCCAGCAGCGGGCGCTGGTGCAGGTGGAGGATCGACGCTTCCAGTCGCTCGACATGCTGCGGGCCGTGCAGGCGCTCCTGCCGCGCGATCCGCCGGGCAAGGTGCCGCCCAATCCGGCCGACCGCAACGAACTGCACATCACCGCGGTGGACTGCCAGTACTTCCCCGACCTGAAGACGTGGTTCGACCGGGTGCAGCAGCAGTGGAATGAGACGCATGCGACGGAGGAGGCCGACGCGGCCGCCGAGCCTCCTGCAGGAGAGGCCGCCGCGCCTCCCGAGGGGCCGCCGGCCGACGCCGCGCCGGCCGCAGCGCCGAACGCGCCGACCGGGCCCGGCTGGGTGGTGCAATTGACGGGCTACCACTACCACAACGAGGACCACCACAAGCCCGACGAGGCGGCGCAGTTCGTCCGCTCGACGATCGTGCAGGGGCTGCTCGGCAAGGGGGAAGAGGTTTCCGTGTCGGCCGGACCGCTCGCGGGCCAGGCGGTGTCGGTGAAGGACCTGGGCATCGGATATCCCGTGATCGTGGCCGCTTCGCCCGTGAAGACGGTGCGGGTGCCGAAGGAGGCGGCCGGCGCGGTCGGCGACCCGGCGATGCCCCGCCCGGATCTGTTTCCCGGCGCCGCCCCGCAGGAGGATCCCGACATCAAACTCCGACGGTTCGACTTCGTGCTGCAGTTCGCATGGCAACCAGTCTCGCCGGGCGCGCCTCAGCCCGTGGCCACGCCCGCACCCGCGCCGCCCGACGGCGGGTGATGCAGCCACCGCATGACGACATGACCTCGTGATTCAACCATGACGAACCGATGATTCAGATTCCCGACAACGTGCGGCCCTACCTCGACGCGGTGGTCAAGCACCACTTCTGGCTGCTGCTCGCGCTCGTGCCGCTGGTCGTCTTGCCGATGGTGTTCGGGGCCCGCGGCAGGCTCGCGACCGAGATCGACGCGGCCCGCGGGCAGGTCGAGAGCAGGCTCTCGGCGATCAAGAGCGTGGCCGGCATCCAGCCGCATCCCAACGAGGCTTGGTCGGGCGAACTGGACAAGGCGACGCGCCGCGTGAAGCGCGACACGCTCACCGAATGGCAGAGGTTTTGGGCGAGCCAGCAGCCGCTGCGCGTGTGGCCGGTGTCGCTCGGCCCCGACTTCGTGCAGCGGGTCGCCGCGCTCAAGCCGGGCGGGAAACTGCCCCGGCCGCTCCTCGAGCGGTATCAGAACGGCGTGCGCGCGATCGTGCGCACGCTGCCGGCCAGGATGGGCGCTCTCGAGATGATGGTGGACGCCGAAGCGGCCGCGATGGGCCAGCCGCCGATGATCGAGCCGGGCTTGGCCCGGGGGCGGCCGGGCGTGCCTGAAAAGCCTGCGGCGCTCGTGCAATGGAATCCAGCCGACCAGCAGCGGCTGTATGCGAGCTTCAATTGGGAGAAAGCGCCATCGACGGTGCAGGTCCTGCTCGCCCAGGAGGAATTGTGGGTCTATGGCCTGCTCGCCGACGCGATCGCCCGGGTCAACAAGCCGGCGGCAGGTGCCTACAACGCGGTGGTCCCGGCGGTCGAGACAATCCTCGTGGGTTATCCCGCGGCCGAGGACGACCCCGGCGCGTCGCGGGGCAATCGGATCGCCCAGCCGCTCGCCGCCGGCGCGCAGCCGGGGATGGGGGAGTTTGCACCGCCACCCGACATGATGGCTTCGCCCGACGGCAGTAGTGGCCCCGTTCGGCCGCCGCATCCGCGGTTTGGCGGCGGAGGGGGGGCGATGCCCGGAGCGCCGATGGATGCGCCGCCGCCCGAGGCGTCGGCGTCGCCCGACGACCTGCTTCGCAACTGGATCTATGTGGACTTCACCGGCAAGCCGCTCACGGCCGCCGAACTCGCCGCGTCGCCGGACGCCCAGCTCGTGCACCTCGTGCCGTTCATGCTTCGCGCGGTCGTGGATGAGCGGAAGCTCGATGCCCTGCTCGTCGATCTGGCCACGGCGCCGGTGCCGATCGACGTACGGCAGGTGCGGATCAACGCCGCCGCGTCGGCCGCGATGGGGCCACCGGGCGGATTTGGCGCGGGGCCGAGCGAGTTTGGCGGCCAGGCGCCGGCGGGAAGCCGCCCCAACGATATCACGATCGAACTCCGCGGCACTGTCGGGCTCGCGACGCCTCCCGACCCAGCGTTGCTCGGACTCGAGGCGGCCGCCGACGAGGAACCCGCCGCCGACGGTGAGCCGAAGCCTGTCGCCGCGGAAGCGGCGGCGAACGCCGGAGAAGCACAGCCATGAAGCGGCCGAACATCCGTTTCGACAAGGACGCCCTGCTCCAGATCCTCCTCGATCACGGTGAGAAGATCGGCGTGGCGATCGTGGCGGCGCTCGCCTGCGGACTGGTGTGGGGCGGCGTGAGTGCCGCCCGCACGAAATCGGCCGGCCGGGATCAGCAGCCGTCGGTCATCGAGGAGCAGGCCGGCCGCGCGGCGGCGCACATCCAGGCCGTCAAGCAGGCACCCGCCGAGGAACTGCGGGTCTCCGGCCTCGCGAAACTCATCGAGCCCTGGCGGAAGCCGGAGGTGCAGCAGCCACCACCCGTGGCGCTCTTCAACAAGCCGTTGTTCGAGGAGAAGACCCGGCGCTCGAAGCCGGAGGTGTTTCCCATCGAGGAACTCCGCGCGGTCGCCGGCATCGCCTTCATGCCGGAGCGGCCGGCCGGCGCGGCCCTCGGCCGCAGCCCCGATGTCGATGCTCCGGACGACGCCGATGGCAAGGTTGGGACGAAACGGCGGCGCAAGGAGAAGAATCCCGCCGGGCCGGAGGGGATGCCCGGCCTGCCGCCAGGGTTCAGTGAGTTTGGGCCGGGCATGATGCCGCCCGACATGATGATGCCGGGCATGCCGGGCATGCCCGCTGCCACGAAGGGGCGACTGATTCCGTATTGCGTGGTCACCGGCCTGATCCCGGTCGCGAAGCAGTCCGGCGAGTACGCGGAGCGGTTTGCGCAGGCGGGACTGCGCGATCCGCAGCGCGACATTCCCTACTGGAGCGACTATCTCGTGGAGCGAATGGTCGTCACGCCCGGCGGCCGGGAGGAATGGAAGCGGATCGACCTGAAGCAGTTTTACGCCGATGCCGCGAAGCAGTGGGCCGGCGTCCAGCCGGAGCAACTGCCACCCGGTTTCATGCTCGCGGCGGAACAGAACCCGGGGGCGGCCTATGGCTACTGCAGCCCCCTGCCGCTGCTCGCGTCCGATCCGTGGGGATTCGAGGCGCTGCATCCGTGGTTCGTGGCGAAGATGAAGGAACTGGACGAGGAACGGAAGCGGCTGGCCGCCGAGCAGGCCGAGCAGGCGACCACGATCCTGCCGGGCCAACAGCCGGGGGCCGGGCCCGGATTCGGCGGGCCAGGCGAGTTCGGCTCGGGGGTCGGGCCGGGATTCGGCCCCGGAGAGTTCGGCGTGAATCCCGGCATGATGCAGCCGGGCGTGATGATGGATCCCATGGGCCGGCCGATCGCCCCGGTTGAATACAGCCTGTTTCGCTTCATCGACACGAGCGTCGAACGGGGCAAGAGTTATCGCTACCGAGTGCGGCTCTCGCTCTGGAATCCCAATCGCGACCTCGAGCCGCGCTATCTCTCCGACGGGGCGCTGGCGAAGGACGTGAAGTTGGCGTCGGCTCCGAGCAACGTCACCGACGCCGTCACCGTGCCGGGGACAAGCAGCCTGCTCGTCCGCGCGCTCAAGAAGGCGGAGTCGAAGCGGTTCAAGCCGGGCATGGTGGAGGTGCTCGTGCTCGACAAGGGAACGGAAACGGGCGGCTACGCCCTCCGCAGCCTGGTGACGGAGCCGGGCGGAGTCGTGAACGTGGACAGGCGACTCAACAAGCCGGGCAATCCGCGAACGCGGGGTGAGGATGCGTACACCGAGGCGGTGCTCGTGGACGTGCGCGGCAGGCAGGATGACCGCGCGGAAACCCGTGCCGGCAAGGGATCGCCGCCGCCGGAGCCGCTCGACATGCTGTTTCTCGAGCCTAACGGCACGTTCGCCGTGGCATCCGCCGCCGACTCACAGCCCACGGTGAATCGGTACATCGGCACGCTGCCGATCGGCGAGGAACCGAAGGGCGGTCGCGACAAGCAGTCGCCGGCGGCCAACCCTGAAAACCCGTTCGGGAGCCCATTCGGGCGCTGACAGCCATGCACCGCCGACGTTCTTCGCCGATTCTCGTGACGCTCGTGGCCTGGGCGCTCGTGCCCGTCGCAGGCGGGCTCGCGCAGGCCGAGCCCAAGTATGTCGGCTGGACCAAGGTGGAGAGCTGCCGCGAGATCCGCGAACTCAAGGAGAAGTTGCGCGAGGGCGGTGCCTTCGACGCCAACGCCCGGGCGTTTTTCGACGAGACGGTGCTGCCGCAACTGGCCCTCGAGGAGAACCGGCCGCTGATCGAGCAGACCCGCCGCCGCATCCGCGAAGTGGTGCTCGCGGACGTCGGCGACGACAAGGTGTTCAACGAGATGTCTCTGGCTGTCGCGCAATTCATGACGGGCCTCGCCCGCGACGAGCAGGCCGACGCGGTGGTGCGGGTCAACGCGATGCTGCTCGTGGGCGAGTTGAAGACGCGCGATGGACGGCCCTGGCCGGGGGCCTTGGCCGTGCTGGCCGCCGCGGCCGGAGACAAGGCGTTGCCCGAGGCGGTGCGGATCGCCGCGCTCGCGGGCGTGGCCCGGCACGCGGACAAGGCCGCCGACGGGGAGGGCGCCGAGGCGATTCGGAAGGTGGTGGATTCGATTCTCGCGGAGCCCGGGCCGGCCGATCAGGGCGTCGAGGGAGAGTGGATCGTGACACGGGCAGTGCAGCTCGTGCCGGTCGTCGCGAAGCCGATTCCGCCGAAGCTGGCGGCGACGCTCGCGGGCATCGTCGCCGACGAGGCGCGGCCGATCGATGTGCGCGTGAGGGCGGCGGGATCGCTCGGCGGAGCGGCCGACGCTTCGTCGGGCGTCGATGCGGCGGCGCTGGTCGAGACGATCCGCAAACTCGCCGTGACGGTGCTGGAAACGGAGGAGAAAGCGGCGGCCTCGAGGCGGTTCGAAGAGTTGTATCGGCGCGGCGGGGGTGCGGCGCCGGGCATGGCTCCAGGAATGCCGCCGGGAATCGGCTTCGACGGCCAGCCCTTGCCCGTGATCGATCCGGCGGCACCGTCGGAGCAGGCGTGCCGGCGCGTGGCGTGGCGGCTGTATGCGCTCGGCGCCGCGATCCTGTCGGCGGATGGCAAGCAGGGCCTCGCGACGCTCATGGGCGACGCGGCGGGTCCGGCGAAGGAACTCGCCAAGCAACTCATCGAGGAAGGGCTGCGGATCGACCAGACGCCGGACGAGGACGCCCTGCTCGACGCGCTCGATGTGGTGCGTCCGCCGCAGCCCGGCGAGAAGCGGGCGGCCCGGCCGCCGAAGGCCGACGAGCCGAAAGAGGGCGACGTCAAGCCCGCCGCGGACCCGAACGCCTCGCCGTTCGGCAACCCGTTTCCGTGACCGGCTTTTGCGCCGGCGCATCCCTTCGGGCCTGCTTCGGCTTACGCGAGTCTCGGCAGGATGCCGAGCCTCGCCGTCCGGAGCACACCTTGGCTGTGCCCGCGACGGCGGTAAGCGGCGGGGGCCATGGATGGCCCCGCCCGCGCTATTTCTTGATGAGGTCGCGGACGGTCATGCCGCTCGGGATCATCGGGAGCACGTGCTCCTGGTAGGGCACCTGCACGTCGAGGATGGCCGGGCCCTTGGAGTCGATGAGCCGCCGGAGGGCGGGCTCGAGATCCTTCTTCGCCGAGATCGTCTCGGCCTGCCAGCCGAAGCCCTTCGCGATCGCCACGAAGTCGGGGTAGCGGTCGCCGGGGGAGATGCCGTCGCCCTGGCCGCTCGCCTCGGGGTGATCCACCGGGCCCAGGTAGGTGTGGGCGCGGTTGCCCTTGAAGAACCGGTCTTCCCACTGCACCACCATGCCCAGGTGCTGGTTGTTGAGGAGCAGGACCTTGACCGGGATGTTCTCGGTCGTGCAGGTGGCGAACTCCTGGATGTTCATGAGGATGCTGCCGTCGCCGTCGATGTCCACGACCAGCGCCTCGGGCCGGCCCACCTTCGCGCCCATCGCCGCCGGCAGGCCGAAGCCCATCGTGCCCAGGCCGCTCGAGGAGAGCCACGTGCGCGGTTCGCGGAACTTGAAGAACTGCGCGGCCCACATCTGATGCTGGCCGACGCCCACCGTGATCACGGTGTCGCGGTCGGCCGCGAGGCGGGAGAGGGTCTGGATCGCCTCCTGGGCGAGGATGCCGGGGTAGGTCGTGTCGAAGGAGAAGGGATCTTCCTTCTTCCATTCCGCGATCTGGGCGTGCCACGGCTCGAGGCTCGCCGCGGGCTTCTCGACGACCTTGTTGAGGGCATGGAGGGCGTCCTCGACGTCGGCCACGATCGGGATGTGGACGAGCTTGTTCTTGTTGATCTCGGAAGGATCGACGTCGATGTGGACGATGAAGCCGTGCTGGGCGAACTCGCTGACCTTGCCCGTCACGCGGTCGTCGAACCGGACGCCGATCGCGAGCAGCAGATCGGCCTGGTCCACCGCGTAGTTGGCGTACACGCTGCCGTGCATGCCGAGCATGTCGAGCGAGAGCGGATCTTCGCCGGGATAGGCCCCGAGGCCCATGAGCGTCATCGTGACCGGAATGCCCGTCTTGCGAACGAGTTCGCGGAGTTCGTCGGACGCGTTGCCCGTGATCACACCGCCGCCGGCGTAGATCACCGGCCGCTTGGCCCGCTTGATGGCCGCCGCCACCTGGGCGATCTGCTCCGGCTGCACGGCTCGCGGCTCCGGGCGGTAGCCGGGCAGGTTCATCGGCACGTCGTAGTCGGGGACGAGCTGCGTGACCTGGATGTTCTTGGGCAGATCGACGAGCACCGGGCCGGGCCGGCCGGTGGTGGCGATGTGGAAGGCCTCTTTCATGACGCGGGCGATGTCGCCGGCGTCGGTGACGAGGTAGTGGTGCTTCGTGATCCCGCGGCAGACCTCGACGATCGGCGTCTCCTGGAAGGCGTCGGTGCCGATCACACTCGTGCCCACCTGGCCGGTGAGGGCGATCAGGGGGACGCTGTCCATCTTCGCGTCGGCGATCGCCGTGACGAGGTTCAAGGCGCCAGGGCCGCTCGTGGCCATGCACACGCCGGGCTTGCCGGTGGTGCGGGCGTAGCCCTGGGCCGCGAACCCGCCTCCCTGCTCGTGCCGCGGCAGGATCGTGCGGATGCGATCCTTGGCGTGGGTGAGCGCCTGGTGGAGCGGCATGCTCGCGCCGCCGGGGTAGGCGAAGATCACGTCCACTCCATGGCGGATGAGCGACTCGACGACCACGTCGGCCCCCGACACGAAGCCGGTGGACGAAGCTGGGCGGGAGGCGGTGGCCATGGGGAGGACTCCTGTGGGGGGCAAAAACGATCCCTCAACCATACCCGATAAAAACGCTCGCGAAAAACCTCTCCCGAGGGTCCGGCCGGGTGGCATCTGGACTGCGAGCGAACCGCCAACCACAATCGGCTCCCCGGGAAATTCAAGGGATTCGATTTCGATCGAAAGGGCGACAGCGTGAGCAGGCGGAGCAGGATCGCCGTGGCGGCAGGCTGGCTGGCCGCGGCGTGTGGACTGGAGCCGGCGATCGGTGCCGACTGGGCCCAGTGGGGGGGCGGGCAACGGCGCAACCTCGTCTCGCGGGAAACCGGCATCCCGTCGGCCTTCCATGCCGGCAAGAAAAAACGCGACCGGCTGGGCTTCGACCCCGCCACGACGAAGAACGTGCGCTGGATGGTGCGGCTCGGCAGCGAGAACTACTCCGGGCCCACCGTCGCCAAAGGGCGAGTGTACGTCGGCACGAATGACGAGGACCTCGACGACCCGCGGTTTCGGTCCACGCGCGGCGGCGTGCTCATGTGTCTCGACGAGAAGACCGGCGAACTCGTCTGGCGGCTCGTGGTGCCGCGGCTGGAGATCGACCGCACGCTCGTGAGCGAAGACTTCGACGACATGAACCTGGGCATCTGCTCGTCGGCCACCGTGGACGGCGGCGTCGTCTATCTCGTCACGAATCGGTGCGAAGTGGTGTGCCTCGACGTGGATGGCCTGGCCGACGGCAACGACGGGCCGTTTCGCGACGAGGCGACGTTTTCCGTGCCGGCCGGGGCGACGCCGGTGGTGCCCGGCCCGCGGGATGCCGACATCCTGTGGCGGTTCGACATGATCCGCGACCTGCCCGTGTTCCCGCACGATGCGGCCAACTGCTCGGTGCTCGTCGTCGGCAACCATCTCTACGTCGGCACGGCGAACGGCGTCTACGACGGCAAGGTCGTGCTGCCCACGGCGGCCTCGCTCATCGTGCTCGACAAGCAGAGTGGCAAGCTGCTCGCCCGCGACGACGGCACGATCAGCGCCGACGTGTTCCACGGGCAGTGGTCGTCGCCGACGATCCTCGAATCGCCGCGTGGCCCGCGGATCGTCTACGGCGGCGGCGACGGACGCTGCCACGGCTTCGTGCCGCTGGCGGACGGTGCCGCGCCGCGGACGCCGGCGACGATCCTCGAACGGGATTGGGTGATCGACTGTAATCCACCCGGCTACCGCGCCCGCGGCGACATGAAGATCGACTACTGGGCGCTCGTCCGCGGCAAGGCGACGTCGGTGGACGAGACGGGGCTCGTCGTGAGCCCCAACGAGATCATCGGCTCGCCGGTCGTCGTGGGCGACCGGATCTACGTCGCGATCGGCCAGGATCCGGTGCACGGGCCAGGCCGCGGTGCGCTCTCATGCATCGCCGTGGACGGCGCCGCCGACGGCGGCGAAGCGCGGCTCCTCTGGCAGTACACGGGCATCGGCCGGGCGCTCTCGACCGTGGCTGTGGACGACGGCCTCGTGTATGCCGCGGAGTATGCCGGCAAGGTGCACTGCCTCGACGCCGAGACGGGCGGGCTCGTGTGGTTTCACGACACGCAGGACGAGATCTGGTCATCGACGCTCGTGGTGGACGGGAAGGTGTACATCGGCGGCCGGAAGACGTTCACGGTGCTCTCGGCGGGCCGGCAGAAGAAGACGCTCGCCCAGATCAAGCTCGGCTCGCCGGTGTGGTCGATCCCGTGCGCGGCCAACAAGACGCTGTTCGTCGCCTCTCAGCGCAATCTGTGGGCCGTCGAAGAGCAGGGCGAGATGCCGTAGAGGCCGAGGCCAGATGATCGTGAGTCGGCAGCGGCATGGCAGCGCGGCATGGGCCTGGCTGGTCGCCGACTGGAATTGGCCGGCCGCGGGGCTCGTCGCCGCCGGGATGCTCGGCGCAGTTCTGCCGGCATTCTGGATCCTCGGCGGCCTGGCGGTCGTGCTCGTGGCCGCCCAGCTGCCCGCCTACCTCGTCCATCAAGCCGAGGAGCATCTCGGGGACAGATTCCGCGCGAGCGTCAACGCGATGGCGGGATGCGAGGCGTTGTCGAGGCCGGCCACGTTCTGGATCAACGTGCTCGGCGTCTGGGCGGTCGATCTGGTCTCCCTGGTGCTCATGGTCACGGTGGGGCCGGCGTGGGGTCTGCTCGCCGCGTATCTGACGCTCGTGAATGCCGCCGTGCACATCGTCGCTGCGGCGAAGCAGCGGCGACCGAACCCCGGGCTCGTGACGGCGGTGGTGCTGTTCCTGCCGCTCGGCGTCGCCGCGGTCGTGGCCGTGTCACGCTGCCCGCAGGTCACGCTGGCGATGCATCTCCTGGCCTTCGGGTTCGTGGTGCTCGTCCACGCGGCGATCGTCGGCTGGGTGCTCTTCCGGCGTGGTTCCATCGCGGCCGCGGGCCCAGCCGCGCCGGGCCATCCGCAGAGCGATGCCGGCACAGCGTAGACGGCTCGCGGGGCACGAGGCCGTATACTCGGGCGAGTGGCACGAAAACCCACACGGCCTGCCGGGCGCCTGCCCGGGCTGGCCGACACGCTCGACGCGCATGGCGGGTTCGCCGAGGTGGTCGCCAGTCTCCGTGCGGGACACAGCGGCACGATCGGCGGAACCTGGGGGTCGGCGTCTGCGCTCGCGGCGGCGGCGCTTGCGGGAAAGCTCGCCGAGACGAATCCCGATGATTCGGGCGTGCTCGTCGTCGTGCTGCCCCACGCCGATGAGGCCGATGCGTTCGCCGCCGACCTCGCGCTCTTCACGACGCGGCCCGTCGCGACCCTGCCGGCGCTCGAGAGCCTCGACGACGAATCGCTCGCCGACGATCCCGCGAGCGCCGAGCGGCTCGCGATCGTCAAGCGATTGACTGTAGGACAGGCTTCAGCCTGTCACGATTCACGACAGGCTGTAGGACAGGCTTCAGCCTGTCACGATTCACGACAGGCTGGAGGACAGGCTTCAGCCTGTCACGATTCACGACAGGCTGTAGGACAGGCTTCAGCCTGTCACGATTCACGACAGGCTGGAGGACAGGCTTCAGCCTGTCACGATTCACGACAGGCTAAAGCCTGTCCTACGGGTGATTCACGACAGGCTAAAGCTTGTCCTACACCGATCGTGGTCACGAGCATCCAGGCGCTCCTCGCACCGCTGGCCGACCCGCGCGAGATCGAGGCCAGCACCCGGCGGCTGGAGGTCGGCGGCCGGCTCGACCCGCTGGAACTCGCCGACTGGCTCGCCGCCCGCGGCTGGCAGGCCGCCGACGCGATCGACCGGCCCGGCACGTTCGCCCGCCGCGGCGGGATCGTCGATCTCTTCGCCGTGGATTGGGATCGCCCGGTGCGGGTGGAACTGTTCGGCGACGAGATCGAGTCGCTGCGCACCTTCGACACCGTCTCGCAGCGGAGCGTGGACACGCTCCAGTCGATCGATCTCACGGCGCTCGGCACCGGCGTCGCGGCGCGGCGGACGCACCTGGCCGACATCCTGCCCGCGGGCTCGTGGTGGGCGCTCGTCGAGCCGGGCGAGTGCGTCGAGGAGGCGAAGCGGACCTACGAGCGGCTCAAGGGGGCGGCCGAGGTCTCCGACCCCGAGGAGACCTTCGCCCGCATCTACCGGTTTCCGTCCGTGACGCTCGCGTCGGTCGCGCCGTCGAGCCTCGAGGCCACAGCCACGCTCGCCGTCGAGAGCGTCGAGCGGTTCACCGGCGTGCTCGACCGCGTCTGCGAGGAACTCGGCACCGTCGGCAAGGACCAGGAAGTCTGGGTCGTGGCCCCGACGGAGGCCGAGGAGAAGCGGCTCGGCGAGCTGCTTTCGGCGAGCGCGCCGGCGAAGTCGGGCCGGCTCCACTTCGCCCGGGGCCGGCTCTCGGCGGGCTTTCGCCTCGTGCCGGAGAAGCTCGTGCTCGTGTCGAGCGCGGAGCTCTTCCGCCGCGAGGATGCGACGGTGCGGGCCCCGCGGCATCGCCTCACCCGCGCGATCGACACCTTCCTCGACCTCCACGAGGGCGACTACGTCGTGCACGTCGCCCACGGCGTCGGCCGCTACCGCGGTCTCAAGCTCCTCGAGAAGCAGGACCGCACCGAGGAGTTTCTGGAGATCGAGTTCGCCGAGAGCACGCGGATCTACGTGCCGGCCTCGTGCATCGAGCTCGTCCAGAAATACGTGGGCGGCACGAAGCTCGCGCCGAAGCTTGCGAAGATCGGCGGCACGCTCTGGGCCAAGCAGAAGGCGGCCGTGCAGCAGGCGGTGGCCGACATGGCCGCCGACATGATCCAGCTCCAGGCGAAGCGGGCCGAGCGGCCGGGGATCGCCTTCCCTGCCGACACGCCCTGGCAGCGGGCGTTCGAGGAGTCGTTTCCCTTCGACGAGACGCCCGACCAGCTCACGGCGAACGATGCGATCAAGGGCGACATGCAGGCGCCGAAACCGATGGACCGGCTGCTCTGTGGCGACGTGGGCTTCGGCAAGACGGAGATGGCGATGCGGGCCGCGTTCAAGGCGGTCGAGGCGGGCTTCCAGGTAGCCGTGCTCGTGCCCACGACCGTGCTCGCCGAGCAGCATCGGCGGAGCTTCGCGGCCCGGTTCTCCGAGTTTCCGTTCACGATCCGGGCGCTGTCGCGGTTTTCGTCGGCGGCCGAGGAGCGGGAGGTGCTCGAGGGCCTCGCGCGAAAAAGCGTGGACATCGTGATCGGCACCCACCGCCTCGCCCAGAGCGACATCCACTTCGCGAATCTCGGCCTGCTCGTCGTGGACGAGGAGCAGCGGTTCGGCGTGGACGTGAAGGAGAGGCTCAAGGCGCTGCGGGCGAGCGTGGACGTACTCACGATGACCGCCACGCCGATCCCGCGCACGCTCCACATGTCGATGCTCGGGATCCGCGACATCTCGAACCTGACGACGCCGCCTGCGAATCGCATCGCCGTCGAAACCCGTGTGTCGCGCTGGAACCCCACGCTCATCAAGACCGCGATCGACCGGGAGCTGGCCCGGGGCGGGCAGGTGTTCTTCGTGCACAACCGGATCCACGACATCCACCAGGTGGCGCAGCGGCTCGCGCAGATCGTGCCCGAAGCGACGATCGGCATCGGCCACGGCCGGCTCTCGGAGAGCGAGCTCGAGGAGGTGATGCTCGACTTCGTGGCGGGCAAGACCGACATCCTGCTCGCCACGACGATCATCGAGAGCGGGCTCGACATCCCGAATGCGAACACGATCTTCGTGGACGAGGCCGA
>JBBAVM010000081.1:0-15375 GCA_040397685.1 Pirellulales bacterium | reverse complement strand
CCCGGCCCCGAGGTCGTACGCCACCCGCTCGTCGCGGCGCTGGCGACGCTGAGCGGCGTCAGGGGATGTCGCCGTCGTAGATCCGGTATTTCTTCGTCACGAGCGCGCCGCCGCGTTCGAGCGTGCGCTTCGAGAGGTGGTTGCTCTCCAGCACCCACGAAAACTCCACCTCCTCCATGCCCCACTCGTAGAGCCGTGGCACGAGCGCCGCGTGCAGCACGAGCCCCACGCCCCAGGCCTGGTACTCGGGGATCACGTTCGTGCTGATCGCCCGCATCCGCTTGATCGCCCGCTTGTTCCAGAGCAATTTCAGGAAGCCGAACGGAAAGAGCCTGCCGTTGATCGCCTTGATCCGCGGGTTGTAGTCGAGCAGGCAGAACACGGTGCCGATCGGCTTGCCCTCGACCTCCGCCACGAGCGCGAGTTCGGGGACGATGAGGTGCTTCATGCTCGCGGCCATGTGCTTCACCTCGCCGGGCGTGAGGGGCACGAACCCCCAGGTGCCGCCGAGGCTCGAGTTGTAGATCTCGAGGAACATCCGCACCTCGTCGTCGAACCGACGCCGGTCGAGGGGCCGCACCGTCACCCCGAACCGCTCCTTCACCCCCTCGACCATCACGCCCAGTTTGGAGTCGATCGTCTCGAGCATCTCCATCCGGCCCCAGAAGGCGTAAAGATCCTCGATCTTCCTCAGGCCCTGGGCCCCGACGAGAGCCGGGTAATACGGCTTGTTGTGCGTCATCATGAAGAACGGGGGGGTGTCGAATCCCTCGATCAGCAGGCCGCACTCGTAGTTGAGCGACGGGTTGGCAGGGCCGCGCAGGGCGGCCATCCCCTGGCCGCGCAGCCAGTCGCGGGCGGCGCCGAACAGCGCCCGGGCCGCCGCGGGGTCGTCGTCGCATTCGAAAAAGCCGAAGAATCCCCGCTGTTCGCCATAGCGCTCGATGTGTCCGGCGTTGACGATCGCCGTGATCCGCCCGACGTCCTGCGAGCCCCGGGTCGCAAGAAACGATTGGCTCCGCGACTTCTCGTAGAAGGGCGAAGGCCGGAACCCGAGCAGCTCCTCCTGCGACATGACCAGCGGCGGCATCCAGCACGGGTCGTCGCGATAGATCCGCCACGGCAGGTTCACGAACCGCTTTTGCTGGGCCCGGGTCTCGACGGGCCGTACCGAGAGTTCAGACACCGCCGTAACTCCTTCTCTGCTCGACCCCGCAGGCTCGACCCCATCCGCAGGGTCCCGGGCGGGTTCCGGAAGGCGTGGACTGCCAACGACTTCCGGCTTGAAACGCATCTTCGGCCGCTGCCGCCCGGGACGTCAACGCCGTCGGCCGCAAGTCGCCCCGGCCCCGAGGCCGATCTATCATTCGGCCGACACCTGGCCCGCCCAACACCCCGACGACCATCTGATGTCGCTTCCCGCACCGGTCACCCCGAGCTCACCCGTCGATTGTGTCGTGACCGGAGCGACCGGGCTCGTCGGCAACAACGTCGTGCGGCTTCTCGTCCGCGAGGGGCGGAGCGTACGGGCGGTCGTCCGGTCGCCAGGCCGTGCGCTCGAGGGGCTGCACGTGCAGATCGCCAACGCGGCGCTCGAGGACGGGGCGGCGCTCGAGCGGGCGTTCGACGGGGCCGCCACGGTCGTCCACTCCGCGGCCATGGTGCATTGCGGCTGGCGGCACCGTGACGAGATGCACGCCGCCAACGTCGCCGGCACCCGACGCGTGGCACGGGCCGCCCGACGGGCCGGGGCCCGGCTCGTACATGTGTCGAGCGTCGATGCGATCGGCCTGACCCGCGACGGTTCGCCGGCCGACGAGGAGACCCCGCCGGGCGGGATGCCGGAATGCCCCTATGTGGTCACGAAGCGCGAGGCCGAGCAGGCGGTGCTCGACGAGGTCGAACGCGGGCTCGACGCGGTGATCGTCAATCCGGTCTACATGATCGGACCGTGGGACTGGAAGCCGTCCAGCGGGCGCATGCTTCTCGAGGTCGGTGCCGGCAAGGGGCTGTTCGCGCCGCCGGGAGCCAACGACTTCGTGGACGTGCGCGACGTGGCCGCCGGAATCGTCGCGGCGCTCGAGAAGGGCGCTCGCGGCCGGCGCTACATCCTCGGCGGCCATTCGCTCTCGTACCTCGACGCCTGGCGGATCTTCGCCCGCGCGGCCGGGCGGATGCAGCCGCTCGGCGTCGCGCCCCGTGTGGCGGTGCGCATCGCCGGCTGGGTCGGCGACGCCGCGAGCCTGTTCACGCGGCGCGAGTTGCCGGTGAACTCCGCCGCCGCGACCATGTCGATGCTGCCGCACAACTTCTCGTCGGCCCGTGCCCAACGCGAACTCGGCTACAGGTTCCGGCCATTCGAGGCGACCGCGGCCGATGCCTGGAGCTGGTTCGTCGAACACGGCTACGCCCGGGCCACCGGTGGCCGTCCGGTGCTCGCGCGGTAGGCTGTCGCCATGTCCCGCATCCTCGTGGTCGAGGACGAGGAGCACCTCGCGATCGGCATCAAGTTCAACCTCGAAGCAGAGGGCTTCTCGGTCGCCACCGTCGGCGATGGCCAGGCCGCCCTCGACCTCCTCGCGTCGGCCGAGCCGCCGATCGACCTCGTGGTGCTCGACCTGATGCTGCCCGGCATGAGCGGCTACGCCGTCTGCGAGGCGATCCGCGGCCGCGGCAGCGACGTCCCGGTCGTGATGCTCACGGCCCGCACGCTCGTCGAGGACCGGATCCGCGGGTTCGACGCCGGCACCGATGTCTACCTGCAGAAGCCCTTCGATCTCGATGAACTGATCTCGATCGTTCGCAACCTCCTCGCCCGCCGCGGCCGCGGCGCGCGGCCCGTCACCCCGCCGGAGCCGGTGACGGCGGTCCGGGCCAACGTCTTCCGGTTCGGCCACGCGGAGGTGAACTTCGACACCTGGGAGGCGAGTTTCCAGGGCAAGCCCGTCAAGCTCACGAACCTCGAGATGAAGCTGCTTCGCTACCTCGTGGAGCACGAGGGAATCGTCGTCTCGCGCGAGGAGCTGCTGACGCGCGTCTGGGGCCTGACCCGCACGCCCGCCACGCGGACGATCGACACCTTCATGCTCAACCTGCGGAAGTCGTTCGAGGAGGACCCCTCGAAGCCGGTCCACTTCCTCTCCGTCCGCGGCACCGGCTACCGCTTCGTCAGGTGACGCCGCCGAGCAGGGCGGCGGCCGCCCGGCACGGGTCGGGAGCCTTGAGCAGCGATTCGCCCACGAGCATCGCGCCGATGCCGGCCGCCTCCAGTCGCTCGACATCGGCCCGCGAGCGGATGCCGCTTTCGGCCACGAGCACGACATCCGCCGGCACCCGTTCCCGCAGCCGGAGCACGTGGTCGAGATCGGTGGTCATCGTCTTGAGATTCCGGTTGTTGACGCCCACGAGCGTGGCCCCGAGATCGAGCACCCGGGGCAGGTTCTCCTCGTCGTGCAGCTCCACCAGGGGCGTCATGCCGAGGTCGAGAATCTCCCGGTACAGGCCGCGCAGGTGACAGTCGTCGAGGCACTCGGCGATGAGGAGCACCGCGTCGGCCCCGTGCGCCCGGGCCTCGAGCACCTGGTAGCGATCGACGATGAACTCCTTGCGCAGCACCGGCAGCGGCACGGCGATGCGGGCGCTCTCGAGATCGACGAGGCTCCCGCCGAAGTCCCAGGCATCGGTGAGCACCGAGAGCGCGGCGGCCCCGGCGGCGGCATAGCCGCGCACCACGTCCTCGACGGTGGCCCCCGGCCGGATCTCACCGGCCGACGGGCTCTTCCGCTTGAACTCCGCGATCAGCCTGACCGCCCCGGGCCGCGACACGGCCGCGAAAAAATCCCGCACCGCCGGCGCGGTCGCGAGCCGGCCCTCGAGGGCCGCGGTGGGCACCCGCTCGCGCTGGAGCGCCACCTCTTTCCGCTTCCGCTCGACGATCTTCTCGAGGATCGATTCCATGGGAGCCACGATACCAAGCCGGAGCCGGGAATCGACAGCCCCGCATCGTTCACTCGACGACACCGGCTCGTGACTGCCCAGACCCCCTCGCCGGACGTTCGCCTCGGCCATCCGAGGCCTCGGCTCTCTGCATGTCCGCTTCGCTCCGCCATCCTGGCTTCGCTCGCTCCCATAGCCCGGCTCTATGGTCTCGGCAGCCCCGAGCCTCCTCAAGCGAAACAAGACAGTCCCTCGCTTGCGCTTCGGGCTTCCGTTCGGGGGAGGCGAGGGGTTGCCCCTACCGTTGAGACGGCGTATTTGACCAGCGAAGCCATGGATGGCGTAGCGCAGGCAAATCCGAGTGAGCCGAAGCCTGGAGGGCGGAGGCGAACGTCCGGCGAGACGGTACGGGGCAACCCAGAGCCGGTGCGCACGAGTTGACGCCAGGCCCGGAGGGCCGGTTTTCAACCAGCCGACGGAGGTCGGCCAAGCGAACATCGGCAGGATGCCGATGTTTCGCGTGAAGTTAGTGGCGGAAGTGGCGGCGCGCCGTGAATACCATCGGGATCCCCGCCGCGTCGGCCGCCGCGATCACCTCGGCGTCGCGTTTCGAGCCGCCCGGCTGGATGATCGCCGCGATCCCGGCCCGCGCGATGAGTGCGATCGAGTCGGGGAACGGGAAGAACGCGTCGGAGGCGAGCACGCCGCCCCGGGCGCGGTCACCCGCCTTCTCGAGCGCGATCCGCACGGCATCGACGCGGCTCGTCTGGCCGATGCCCGCGCCCACGAGGCTCGCGCCCTGGCAGACCGCGATCGCGTTGCTCGTGAGCCGACGGACGACGGTGAACGCGAAGGAGAGCGGCTGCGTGAGCGCCGCGGGCGGGGCGCGCTTCGTGACGACGCTCCAGGCTGCGGGATCGTCGCAGCAGACGTCGGGCCGCTGGGCGAGGATGGCGCCGGCGACGCCGCGCACTTCCATGCCGCCGGTGGCTTCCCAGGGATCCCCGGGCGGCACCTCGACGAGCCGCACGCTCGCCTTCCAGGTGGGCTTCGTCGTGAGCAGGTCCACCGCCGCCCGCTCGAACGCCGGCGCGGCGATCACCTCCACGAACAGGCCCGGTGCGAGGAGCAGCTCGGCGCAGGCCCGGTCGAACGTCCGGTTGACGGCGACGATCGAGCCGAACGCGCTCGTGGGATCGGCTGCCATCGCCGTGGCGAGGGCCTCGGCGACCGTCGCGCCGCTCGCGGCGCCGCAGGGGTTCGTGTGCTTCACGACCACGGCCGCCGGCTCCGCGACAAGGCCCGCGAGCCGTGTCGCGCCGTCGAGGTCGAGCAGGTTGTTGTAGGAGAGTTCCTTGCCGCAGAGCTGGACGAGGCCCGCGAGCCCCAGGTGGGTGCCGACCGGGGCGTACATCGCGGCCGACTGGTGCGGGTTCTCGCCATACCGCAGCGGCAGTCTCCGCTCGAGGTCGAGCGTGAGGCGGGAAGGAAGGGGCGGCCCATCGAGCCGCTGCGGCCCGCCGGCCTCGTCGGCCGACGGGGTCGGTGCCGTACCGGCGACGAGCCCCGCGTGCCGGGCCATCCAGCCCGCGATCCCCGCATCGTAGCCGGCCGTGTGCTCGAACGCCCGCGCCGCCAGCAGGCGGCGCTCGGCGAGCGTGGTGCCCCCCCGGCTGATGGCCGCGAGGAAGCCCTCGTATTGGTCCGGACTCGTCACCACCGCCGTGAAGGCATGGTTCTTGGCCGCCGCCCGCACGAGGCTCGGGCCGCCGATGTCGATGAGTTCGATCGCCTCCGCAGGCTGGCAGTCGGGCTTCGCGATCACGCTCCCAAAGTCGTAGAGGTTCACGATCACCGCGTCGAACCGCTCGATGCCGTGATCGGCGAGCACGTCGAGGTCATCGGGCCGATCCCCGCGGGCGAGAATGCCCGCGAAGATATGAGGATGGAGCGTCTTGACCCGGCCGTCGAGCACCTCGGGAAAGCCGGTGATCGCGGAGACGTCCTCGACAGCGACGCCGTGGCTGGCGAGCGCCGCGCTCGTGCCGCCGGTGCTGGCGACGCGGATGCCGGCCGCCTTGAGCCCGGCGGCGAGCCGGTCGAGCCCGGTCTTGTCGAAGACGCTGACGAGCACCCGCCGGATCGGCACGACGTCGACGGTGGGCAGGGTGGGCCTGGAAGCAGAGTGGGTGGTATGCATGCCGCGATTAGAGCAATGAAACGCCGGCGAAAAAGAGGCCCGTGAATCCTCACGTCCTCGCCGACTCGGCGGGCGGCAAAAGTCTCCTCGCTGGGCCGCGGCGGCCCACGCTCGTCGAGCGTTCGCCGACCCGCCTCGCCTTCCTCGATTGAAAAATTGATCTACCCCGCGGGCAGGTCGACTTCGAAGACGGTGCCGGGGGGGGGCAGGCGGCCGCGCACTTCGACCTTGCCCCGCATCTGCTTCACGAGCGACTTGACGAGAAACAGGCCCAGGCCCGTGCCCGGCGTGGACCGCTCGAGTTCGCTCCCCAGGCGAACGAAGCGGCGGAAGACGTCCGTGCGCTTCGAAACGGGAATGCCCGGGCCGTTGTCGGCCACCCGCACCCGCACGCGGCCGGGCGGCGCGGCCGCGGCGGTCACCTCCACCTCGGCCGCCGGCAGCGAATACTTCACGGCATTGTCCACGAGGTTGCGAAACACAATCTCGAGGTCGGCCTCGCGGGCCCGCACGGCGAGCGGCACGCCGGCGGAATCCACGTCGAGCCGGATGCTCTCAGCCGGCACGCCATGCCGCTGCACCGCCGTCGCGCAGGCCCGCTCGAGCACCGGCCGCAGCGCCGTGACCTCGCCCGCCCCCGAGGGCCGCCGCTGAAGCGTCTTCGCGGCGTCGAGGAGGTGGTCGATGAGCGTGTCGAGCCGCTCCACGTCCTGGAGCATGAAGCGATGGAAATCGGCCTGCTGCTCGGGGGGCACGCTGCGGCGTGTGAGCGTCTGCAGATAGAGCTTGAGCGATGCGAGCGGGCTTTTCAGCTCGTGCGTGACGCTGTCGATGAAGTTGCTCTGCCGCTGCGAGAGGGCGATCGCCTTCACGGTGAGCGCGAGGTAGACGATCACCCCGATGAGCACGAGTACCAGCAGGGCCACGCCGACGCCGAGCACCGCCCAGTAGAAGGCTGCGTTCTTGGAGCCGAGCGCGGCGGCGATGCTGACGAGCACCCAGCCCACGCCCAGGGCGATGATCGAGCCGATCAACACCACGCCCAGGAGAATCGGCCAGCCGAGCGAGCGACGCGGTTCCACGGTCGGGCTTCCGAGGGCGAGGGACGATGCCCGCGTATGCTACCCTCGCCACGTTCAACCGCGTCCATTCGAGCCGCCCATGCCGACCCCGTCGCCCGCCACCGGCCCCCGCCTGCCGCTGTCGCTCGAGGTCGGCGACCTGACGGTGTGCTTCACGTGGCAGGACGACCGGTGGGCGCACGAGGTCGTCGGCGGCGACGGCCGGCGCTGGCGGTCGGTCGAGGGACCGGGCGCAGCCGGCGGCGATCCACGGTGGCCCGCCTCGCCGGTGCTCGTCGAACTGTCCAGGCTCGAGACGACCCGCGGCCCCGCCGTGCTCGGCGTCGGCCGCGCGGGCCGGTCGCATTTTTCGCTCAGCGTCGATGCCGACCCTACCGACCCCGGCTGGCTGCGGTTCGAGATCGCCTGCCGCCTGCAGGAGCCGCCGGCGTGGCTCGGCTCGACCTACCACGGCCCCACCGGCCTGGTCCGGATCGCCCCGGGCTTGGTGACGGCCCGGCCGCCGGCCACCGTGACATGGGCCTATGCGTTCTCGTCCGGCGGCATCCTCCCTCTCGGAGAAACGCGGGGGGGCGGGGGCCCGGCATCGCCGGAAGACTGACCGTATCTTGCGATCGCGTCTCCCATCGATCAGATTCGTGGGGGCAATTCGCCCCGTCGCCACCGGATACCATCGCATGTTCGACGTCATCGAGCGGCTCAAGGCCGATTGGACCGACAAGTACGTCGTGATCGAGTCCCCGGCCCCTGAACTGGCGCGGTTCGCCCAGGCGACAGGCCAGGTGAAGACCGTCAACATGAACGGCCGCTGCCTGGTGGAGTTCGACCAGTTCAACAACATCGGCTGGTACGACATCGATCCGGCGGCCCTCAAGATCGTGCCCAAGCCCGAGCCGAAGCCGGTCGAGAAGGCGGAGAAGGCGGCGAAGCCCGCAGCCGCGGCAAAACCGGCACCAGCCGCGAAGTCGGCGGCCGCCGCGCCCGCCGGCGGCAAGAAGCCGTCCACCGCCGACATTCTCGCCGCGGCACGCGGCAAGGCGGGCGGCGCAGCCTCCGCCGCGGCCAAGCCCACCGCCGGCCGCCCATCGACGGCGGAGATCCTCGCCGCCGCGCGGGGCAAGAAGGCCCCACCGGCCGCGGCACCGGAACCTCCCGCGGAGGAATCGCTCGCCGAGGAGCCCGCCGCCCCGGAGGCTATAGCCCCGGCGCCGAGCGTCGCCCCGAAAGCCAAAGCCGCCGCGGCTGGCCCGCTCCCCACGACGACGGCGGAAAAAATCGCCTGGTGCCGGGCCCACGACGCCAAGGGCTGATGGGCCCCGGCGCTGATCCAGCGCCGCCCCAGACCGGTGGTGGACGCCCGACTCGCCGCCCGATGGAAACCCGCTGCAGGAGGATGACTCGATGCTTCGCGCCGCCACGGTCCTCACACTCTGCCTGATCGCCGGCTGTGGCCGGCTGTCGAGCCATCCGCTCGTGGCCGTGGCGAAAGACGAGGTCGCCCGCAACGCGCGGGTCGCCGCCATTCTCGGCACGCCCGTCGAATTCAGCCCGACGATCACCGGCCGGGCCAATGAAACCGACGGCATCGCGGCGATCCAGTTCGAGGCCCGGGGGCCGAAGGGGGTCGGCATCGTGGCGGTCGAAGGCAAGAAACTCGGGGCCGAATGGGGCGTGACGCTCCTCGAACTGCGGCCCGCCGGCAGCGGCGAACACCTCCATCTCACGGCCGATCTCGAGGCCCGCACCGGCACCGACACGCCGAAGTTCGATCCGACGGCGGAGCCGGCGCAGCGGGGGCCCGCCTCCCCTCCTCCGGGCGATATCGAGATCGCGCTTCCCGCCGGAACACCCGGGCCGTAAACAACCCGTGCAAATTGTTTGACTCGCGCAAGGGCGGGTCCATAATGGCGAGGTTCCTTTCGACCTGCCATCCGCACCGGCTTCCCAGCCTCCCCTCCGCGGAATGCAAGGCGGCTTCGCCGGCCAGCAACGGCCGCGTGCCCGCCGAACTGCATGTTGAAGCGACGCCGACCTTGCAAGCCCGAGGGCATCGGACTGGCCGACCGCCTCGCCGGGTGAATCACTCACCTTTGCACGACAGGAGTTTGTTCGTTCCGATGGCCCGCATCCGCAACGTCTTCGAAATCATCGAGTTGTACGGTCACGACGAGAATTTCGAGCCCCACACGACGCCCGAATTCGTTCCCACCTCGGCCCCGGCCGGATCAAAGCAAAAGCTCGACATCCTCGCCGAGCGGATCCAACGCGGCATGCCGCTGTGGCATCCCGAGGATTCGACCGAGTCCTCCGCCAACCTCGTGGGCGCGAGCGAGGCCTGATCCGCGCCCGCCCGCCTGTGCCGAACGTCACCGCCCTCCGCGGCCCCGCCCGCGGAGGGCGGTTTCTATTTCACGCCGGGCGCCCGCGGCCTTCAGCTTCTCGCGCTTGTCGTGCAGCTTGCGGCCGCGGCCGATCCCCATCAGCACCTTCACGCGGCCAGCCTTGAAATACATCTTGAGCGGCACGAGCGTCAGGCCCTTCTCGTAGGCCAGGCTCGCGAACTTCCTGATTTCGCGGCGGTGCAGCAGGAGCTTGCGCGGCCGCTTCGGCTGATGGTTGAGCTGGTTGGCCTTTTCATACTCGGGGATGTCGCAGCCGATGAGCCAGACCTCGGTGGCATCGACCCTTCCGTAGGCCTCGTCGAGCGACATCTTGCCCGCCCGCAGGCTCTTGACCTCGCTGCCGACCAGGGCGATCCCGCACTCGAGCGTGTCGATGATCTCGTATTCATGCCGGGCGCGGCGGTTCTCCGCGACCACTTTCTCGGCCGGCTTGTCGGCGGGCGTGCCCTTGCCGGAAGGCTTTGACGCGCCAGGTTTGGTCGGTTTCGGAGCGGCCACGGAACGTCCCGGAGTTTGTGGGCGGGGGATCGACCACAGATTACACTTTACGCATCGCCCCGCCGCGTTCGCCCTCCCCCATCCCCTCCGGATGCTCCTCATGCTGCTTCGCCCAGCCCCCGGCCTCGCCACCGTCCTCCTCGGCCTCCTGTCCATCGCCGCCGCGGCGGCCGAAACGGCCACGAGCCCTCAACCGGGATTCATCGCCGGAGAGGAGAAGCCCGCGGGTGACGGACCAGCTGTAAAGGTGCCCGGCGGCTGGATGGTCGCCTACGACGAGACGATCCCCGGCAGTGAAGTCACGTTTCGAATGGTACCGGTTCCGGGCGGCACGTTCCGCATGGGCAGCCCCGACGGCGAATCCGACCGCACCTCCGACGAGGGCCCGCAGTTCGACGTGGCCGTCGAGCCGTTCTGGATGGGCCGCTGCGAGGTGACCTGGGGCGAGTACAAGGCCTACATGGCCGCCTGCGATCTCTTCAAGGCGCTCGAGTCGGCCCATGTGCGCGAGGTGACGAGCGAGAACGAGGCCGACGCCGTCACGGCCCCCTCCAATCTCTACGACCCGACCACCACCTTCACGAATGGCGAAGATCCGCTCCAGCCCGCCGTGACGATGACGCAGTTCGCCGCGCGGCAGTACACGAAGTGGCTGAGCGGTCTCACCGCGCGGTTCTATCGCCTGCCGACCGAGGCCGAGTGGGAATACGCCTGCCGCGCGGGCAGTTCGACCCCTTGGCACTCCGGCGGCGAAGCGGCCTCGCTCGAGGCCGCCGCCTGGTTCGCCGACACGTCCGACGAAACGACGCACCCGGTGGGGGAGAAGGATGCCAATGCCTTCGGTCTTCACGACATGCACGGCAACGTCGCCGAGTGGGTGCTCGACGAACTCGTGCCCGGTGGCTACGGCAAGCAGGCGGCCCTCCCGCAACCGGTCGCCGCGAGCCTTGCAGCAGTATGGCCGGAGCACCTCTCCCCGCGGGTGGTGCGTGGCGGCGCCTACTACGACGAGGCGGCGCAGTGCCGCAGCGCCGCCCGCCGCGGCTCGGAAGACCTGCCCTGGAAGGACGTCGATCCGAACCTGCCGAAGAGCCCGTGGTGGTACACGGAGGAACCGGCGCTCGGCGTCGGCATGCGGGTCGTGCGGCCGCTCACGCCGCCCGATCTGGCCACGCGCCGCCGCTGGGGCGACGCCGACATCGAGAGCATCCGCGCCGACACGGCCGACCGCCTGCAGCAGGGCCGCGGGGCAAGGGGCATCGTCGATCCGAAGCTTCCTGCCGACGCGAAGGCGGAAGGCATCACGAACTAGGGGTGAACACCGTGGCCATGCGCGTCTTCCTCGCGGCGTGCGCCGCATCCCTGCTGGCGACGGCCCATGCGGGCGACTGGCCCGACTGGCGCGGGCCGAACCAGGACCGCCACTACGAGGGTCCGCCCCTCGTCACGTCGTTCGACCCCGAGCAGGGCACGAACGTGGTCTGGAAGAGCGACGAGGCGGGCGGCATCTCCACTCCCGTGATCATGGGCGGAAAGCTGTTCACGCTCGTGCGGCACAAGCCCGGCACGACCGAGGAGGCGGAGAAGGTGCTCTGCCTCGACGCCGCCACGGGGAAAAAACTCTGGGAGAACGTGTTCAACGTCTATCTCTCCGACGTGCCGGCCGAGCGCGTCGGCTGGTCGGCGGTCGTCGCCGATCCGGCCAGCGGCACCGTCTACGCCCATGGCGTGTGTGGCGCGTTCACTGCCATCGACGCTGCCACGGGCGCGACGAAATGGCAGCGATCGCTCCACGAGGAATTCGGTTTTCTCTCCACGTACGGCGGCCGCACGAACATCCCGGTGGTCTTCGAAGACCTCGTGATCGCCAGCGCCGTCGTCACCGGCTGGGGTGACACGGCGCGGCCCGCGCATCGCTTCCTCGGGATGGACAAGGCGACGGGCGTGGTGCGGTGGATGAACGGCACGAAGGAACTTCCGGAGGACACCACCTACAGCACGCCGTCGCTCGCCGACTTCGGCGGCGCTGCGGCGATTGTCTTCGGGTCGAGCGACGGCAGTGTCTGGAACTTCCAGCCGCGCACGGGCAGGCCCGCCTGGAACTTCAAGCTTTCGCGCCGCGGCATCAACACGCCGCCGCTCGTGGATGGGGACACGGTCATCATCTCGCAGGCGGAAGAGAACCTCGACAACACGTCGATGGGCTCGGCTACGGCCTTCAGGGCGTCGGGCACCGGCGACATCACCGCCACGAATGCGCTCTGGCAGAAGAAGGGGGTGATGGACGGCCGCTCGATGCCGGTGGTGCTGGGCGACCGCATCTATTTCGTGGACGACGGCGCGAAGGTGTACGCGTTCGACAAGGCGACCGGCGCCGCGATTGGCCGTCCCCAGAAACTGCTCGGCACGATCGTCCGCGGCAGCCCGCTCGTGGCCGATGGAAAGCTCTACGTCTGCTCGACGAGCGGCTGGCACGTGATCGAGCCGACGGCCGACGGAGTGAAGTTCGTGAATCGCATGCGGCTCGACGAGGAGGACGAGGTGACCGCCTCGCCGATCGCCTGGCAGGGGCGGATATATCTCACGACCAACGCGCGGCTCTATTGCATCGCGGGCAGCCCCGACCTGCCGACGGCCAAGGAGCAGCCGCGGGCCACGGCCGCAGTGCAGGTGTCTCGCAACACCGCCGGCCCCGCGGGCGAGCCTGCGTGGTTGCAAATCGTGCCCGCCGAGACGCAGATCGCCGCGGGTGAAACCGTGCAGCTCAAGGCTCGCCTCTTCGACGCGGCAGGGCGATTTGTGGAGGAGTCGCCGGCCGAGTTTGCAGCGACGGCGGGCGCAGTGACGAAGGAGGGGGCTTACACGGCTCCCGCCGGACAGCATGCCGCCGCGATCGTCACGGCGAAGGTCGGCAGCCTCGAAGGCAAGGCGCGGATCCGCTCGATGCCCCCGCTGCCCTGGAAATTCGACTTCGACGACGTTCCGCTCGTCGCCGATCCCAAGACGGGCGTGGTCAAAGGCGAGCCGCCGCTGCCATGGATCGGGATGCGGTATCGCCACGTGGTCCGCGAGGTGGACGGGTCGAAGTGCCTGGTGAAGGTGACCACCATCCCCAAGGGAACCCGTAGCCAGGGCTGGATCGGGCCGATCGGGCTGCACGACTACGTCATCCAGGCCGACTTCCGCGCCCAGGAGACGGGCGTCGAGCGCCCCGGATCACCAGCGTCCGACGGCGCACAGGCAGCGGCCACCGACGCCGACGCGTTCGCCCAGAAATTCAGCAACCCCGCGGCGCTCGAAAAGGCGCGGATGCCCGACATGGGCCTCGTCGCCCAGCGGTACACGCTCGACCTCATGGGCGCGGCGCAGCAGTTGCAGCTGCGGAGTTGGCCGCCGCAAGTGGCCACCTATTTTTCGAAGACGATCCCGTTTTCGTGGGAGGCCGGCCGCTGGTACACGATGAAGTTCGAGGCCCGCACGGCGGGCCGCTCGGCGATGCTCCGCGGCAAGGTCTGGCCGCGGGGCGAGCCGGAGCCGGCCGCGTGGACCATCGAAGCCACGCACGAGGCGGGCAACCTCCAGGGCAGCCCCGGCTTCTTCGGCAACTCGAAAGACTCGGAGATCTCCATCGACAACGTGACCGTGGAGGGCGTGAAGTGAAGCTGCGGATGATGCTCGCCTGTGTGTCTTGCCTGGTCGCCGCTTCGGCCCAGGCAGCCGACTGGAACCAGTGGGGCGGGTCGCCCGTCCGCAACAACGTGTCGCCCGCGAAGAACATTCCGGTCGAATGGGCTCCCGGCGACTTCGACCTCGACACGGGCGCCTGGAAGCCCGAGACGAGCAAGAACGTCGCGTGGGTCGCGGCCCTCGGCAGCCAGTCGTACGGCAACCCGGTCGTCGCGGGCGGCAAGGCCTACGTGGGCACGAACAACGGCAAGGGCTGGCTGAAGCGGTATCCGCCCGCGGTCGATCTCGGCTGCCTGCTCGCCTTCGACACCAAGGACGGCTCGTTCCTCTGGCAGGATTCGAGCGAGAAGCTCCCCACCGGCCGCGTCCACGACTGGCCGCTCCAGGGCATCTGCTGCGCGCCGCTCGTGGAGGGAGACCGGCTGTGGTACGTGACGAGCCGCGGCGAAGTGAAGTGCGTCGATACCGAGGGGTTCCACGACGGCGAAAACGACGGTCCGTTCACGGCCGAGAAGGTCCCGGAGAAGGACGAGGCCGACGTCGTCTGGGTGCTCGACATGATGAAGCAGCTCGGTGTCTCGCAGCACAACATGTGCTCCTGCAGCGTGACGGCCGCGGGCGACCTGTTGTTCGTGAACACGAGCAACGGCGTGGACGAAGGGCACATCAACCTGCCGAACGCCGAGGCCCCGAGTTTCCTCTGCATCGACAAGCGCGACGGGCGGGTGCTCTGGGCCGACAACACCCCGGGCGCGAACGTGCTGCACGGCCAGTGGTCGAGCCCGTCGTACGCCGAACTCGGTGGCGTGCCGCAGGTGCTCTTCGGCGGCGGTGACGGCTGGCTGTATGCGTTCGACGCCCGCGGCGAGAACGGCCGGGCGAAGAAACTCTGGGAGTTCGACTGCAACCCCAAGGTGTCGAAGTACACGCTCGGGGGCCGCGCCGACCGGAACCACATCATCGGCACCCCGGTGGTGTACGAGGGACTCGTCTACATCGCCGTCGGCGAGGATCCGGAGCACGGCGAGGGGGTCGGGCACCTGTGGTGCATCGATCCCACGAAGCGCGGCGACGTCTCGAGCGAACTGGCCGTGAGCCTGAAGGACCCGAACACGCCCCTGCCGCGCCGCCGCGAGCAGGCCGTGATCAAGGAGCAGGGAGAGGTGGCCCGGCCGAATCCCGCCTCGGCCGCCGTCTGGCACTATCCTGGCTTCGACGCCGACGGCAACGGCAAGCTCGATTTCGAAGAGACGATGCACCGCACCTGTGGCACGGTCGCCATCGCCGACGGGCTGCTCTTCGTCGCCGACTTCAGCGGGCTCTTCCACTGCCTCGACCTGAAGACCGGCAAGCCCCACTGGACCCACGACATGCTCGCCGCGAGCTGGGGATCGCCGCTCGTGGCCGACGGCAAGGTGTACATCGGCGACGAGGACGGCGACATCACCGTGTTCGCGCTCGGCAAGGAGAAGGAGATCCTGTCCGAGATCAACATGGGCAACAGCGTCTACTCGACGCCGATCGTGGCGGGCGACACGCTCTACATCGCCAACAAGAGCCACCTGTTCGC
>JBBAVM010000080.1:1238-15560 GCA_040397685.1 Pirellulales bacterium | reverse complement strand
AGGGCTGCGCCGCCGCCATCATCTTGACGTGGGCCTCCCAGGCGATGCTCCGCTTGCCGAGCCGCGGCTTGAACGCACAGTCGAAGACCGACAGGTGCTGGTCCTTGAGGCCCGGCGCCCCCTCGATCGTGTCGTTCTTGTCGATGTACGAGAGGATGCCTTCGACCGTCGGCTCGTCGTAGCCCAGCGTCCGCAGCGCGAGCGGGACAGTCTGGTTCACGATTTTCAGCATGCCGCCACCGGCGAGTTGCTTGTATTTCACGAGCGCGATATCGGGCTCGATGCCGGTCGTGTCGCAGTCCATGAGGAACGAGATCGTTCCGGTCGGCGCCAGCACGGTCGCCTGGGCGTTGCGGTAGCCGTGCCTGCGGCCGCTGGCGAGCACGTCGTCCCAGATGCGCCGGGCGGCGTCGTGGAGATGCTTCGGGCACGACGGATCGATCTTTTCGACCGCGCTCCTGTGCATCTGCATGACGTTGAGCATCGGCTCGCGGTTGGCCGCAAAGCCTTCGAAGGGGCCGACCGCCGCCGCGAGCTCGGCGCTCGTGCGGTTGGCGGCTCCATGGAGGATCGCCGTCAGCGCGCCGCACAGGCCGCGGCCGGCGTCGCTGTCGTAGGCGACGCCGTCGGCCATGAGCAGGCTCCCGAGATTCGAGTAGCCCAGCCCGAGCGGCCGGTAGAGGTGGCTATTTTTTCCGATCCGCTTCGTCGGGTAGCTTGCGTGATCGACGAGGATCTCCTGGGCGATGAAGAAGATGCGGCAGGCCGCGGCGAACCGCTCGACGTCGAACGCGCCGTCGGGCTTGCGGAACTTCATCAGGTTGATGCTCGCCAGGTTGCAGGCCGTGTCGTCGAGGAACATGTATTCCGAGCACGGATTGCTGGCGTTGATCCGGCCCGAGTTCGGGCAGGTGTGCCAGCGGTTGATCGTGGTGTCGTACTGCACGCCCGGATCGCCGCATTGCCAGGCGCACTCCGCCATCCGGTTCATCACCTCGCGAGCCTTGTAGCTCGGGCCGGCCTTCGACGGGTCGGTGACCCAGCGGGTGGTCCACGTGTCGTCACGATCGACGGCCTGCATGAAGTCGTCGGTCAGCCGCACGGAGAGGTTGGCATTCTGGAAGAGGATCGAGCTGTAGGCCTCGCCGTTGAAGTTGGAGTCGTAGCCCCCCTTCTCGATGAGGACGCGGGCCTTCTTCTCCTCCTTCGCCTTGCACTCGATGAATTCCATGATGTCGGGGTGGTGGACCTTCAGCGACTGCATCTTGGCGGCCCGGCGTGTCTTGCCGCCGCTCTTCACCACCGCGGCCACCTGGTCGTAGACCCGCATGAACGAGAGCGGGCCCGACGGCTTGCCACCGCCGGCGAGTTTCTCGCGCTGGCTGCGGAGGGTCGAAAGATCCGTGCCGGTGCCGGAGCCGAACTTGAAGAGCATCGCCTCGCTCCGCGCGAGGTCCATGATGTCTTCCATGTTGTCCTGCACGCTCTGGATGAAGCAGGCGCTCCCCTGGGGATATTCGTAGGGGTTTTCCGGCATCACGACGTCGCGCTTCGCCTCGTCCCAGCGCCAGTTGCACGGCGCACCCTTCACGCCGTACTGGTGAAACAGGCCGACGTTGAACCAGACGGGAGAGTTGAACGCGCCGTGCTGATGGATGCAGAGCCACGCCAAGTCGCGGTAGAAATTCTCGCCGTCCTGCTTGGTCTTGAAGTAGCCGTCTTTTGTGCCCCAGTCGGCGATCGTGCGGGCCACGCGATGGACGAGCTGCTTCACGGAGTGCTCGCGCTCGGGCGTGTGGATCTCGCCGTAGAAATACTTGCTCACCACCACGTTGGTCGCGAGCTGGCTCCAGGCGGCCGGGATCTCGCAGGCAGGCTGCTCGAAGAGCACCTTCCCGTCCTCCCCCTTGATGGCCGCCGTCCGCAGTTCCCACTCCGTCGTGTCGAACGGGCTCTCGACCTCCACCGGGCAGAACGTCGGCTGGATCGCGAGCGGCTGCCGGGGGGCGGCTCCACCGGCCGGCGGGCTCACCGCTTCCGAGGGGGCCGTGGTCGCGAAGCCTGCGGTGGGGTCGAACGCTGCCATGGGGCGGGAACTCCTTCCAGGGAAAGTGTCGGTCGTGAAAGTATACTTGCGTATAGTGACGCTGCAATCGGCTATCGGCCGGACGAAGGCCCGGGGTTGAGGCATTCAGCCCCTGGGGCAAGGGAAAACCACGCGACTGAGAAAAAGCAGCTCCTTCTGCATGCTATCGCAAGATGTTGTGGCGGTTTTCCCGCGGACCACTCCATATGGCCGGGGCGTGATCGTAGCGTGAGCGCTTCGTGAGTCAAGCAGGTTTTGGCCCACGTGCAAAAACCCCTCGGAAACCGCCCCTGCCGCCGGCCCCGGGGGATGCCAGCACGCGATAGCACGATCCACCCACTGGAGGGGTTGTCGATTCGGGCCCTCGTCGGCGGTTTGTCGGGCTGCGAAAATGGGGTGAGTTCCCACGCCCCGTCAGGAGTTTTTGCCATGCCGCACCTTCCCCCGCTTCACCGTCCGCTCGACGGCCTCCGCGTCCTCGTCCTCGTCGGCGACGACTACGAGGATCTCGAACTCTGGTATCCCAAGCTGCGGCTCGAGGAAGCAGGGGCCCATGTCACCGTGGCCGGGGCGATGCAGGGCCGGACCTATGCCGGCAAGCACGGCTATCCGTGCACGAGCGACGCCTCGATCGGCGACATGGAGGCGGCCGACTTCCACGGGATCGTGATCCCCGGCGGCTGGATGCCCGACAAACTCCGCCGCGACGAGAAAGTGCTCGACCTCGTGAGAGACTTCTCGGCCCACGGGAAGCTCGTGGCCGCGATCTGCCACGGCGGCTGGATTCCGATTTCGGCCGGGGTGTATCGCGGCGTTCGCGTCACCGGGAGTCCCGGCATCAAGGACGACCTCGTGAATGCCGGTGCGATCTGGGAGGACACGCCCGTCGTGGTCGATCGGCACCACGTCACCAGCCGGAAACCGGCCGATCTGCCGGCCTTCATGGCGGCGATCGTCGAACTGCTCGCCGGGGTGGCCGCCGTGTAGCAGCCCCGGCCACGGGTGTAGACTCACGGGCATGGCACGCGCCCGGAAAGCGGCAGAGCGAGAGACCGGCGGGACCGAGGCGATCCGCTCGCGGATCCGGGAGGCTGGCCTGCGCTGCACGTCGGCCCGCGAGGCGGTGCTCGAACACATGCACACCGCCACAGGCCCGCTGACGCACGCCGACGTGTCGGAGGCCCTGGCCGACAAGGGCTTCGATCGGGCGACGATCTACCGCAACCTCACCGAGCTCACCGAAGCGGGCCTGTTGTCGCGGGTGGAACTCGGCGATCACGTCTGGCGGTTCGAGACGAAGCGGAGCGGTCACGGCCACGGCACGGGGGAAGACCATCCCCATTTCCTCTGCACAAGTTGCGGCGAGGTCTCCTGCCTCGACGACGTCAACGTGGCGATCACGCCGAAGCCGCCGAAGCCGTCGAAGACCCCTGCTGCCAAGCCCCGGGCCATCGGCTCGGTGCAGGAGGTCCTGCTCAAGGGCCAGTGCGGCAAGTGCGGCGACGAGTAAGCAAAATCCCGACAGTCCCCGGCGGCGAGGCGTCCATAATGGATGCATGAGCCCAAGCACGGACCACCCCCCTCGCTTCCCCGCTCCAGCCCGGCGACTCTCTCGGCGGACGCTCCTCCGCGGCGCGGGTGCCGGCCTCGGCCTCCCGCTGCTTGATGCGATGCTGCCCGGCGTGGCCTCGGCCACCGCAGGCACCCCAGGCAGCGCAGAGCCACGCCGCATGGTCGCGATCCACGCGGCGCTCGGGATGATGCCGCAGTATTTCTTTCCCACGAAGCCGGCCGAAGGCGGGCCGGCGGCCGTGCCGTCGAGCCCCTACCTCGACGCTTTGGCTCCGCACCGCGGCCACTTCACCGTCTTCTCGGGGCTGTCGCATCCCGAGGTCGATGGCAACCACCACGCGGGCCAGTGCTTCCTCACCGGCGCCCCGCATCCGGGCCAGCCCACGTTCAAAAACTCGATCTCGCTCGACCAGGTGGCCGCCGAGGCGATCGGCCTCGACACCCGCTTTCCGTTCCTCGCGCTCTCGGTGCAGAAGGGCGAGCAGTATTCCAACACGCTCGCGGTGTCGCGGAGCGGCGTGGACATCCCGTCCGAGGCGAGTCCCAAGCGGCTCTACCGCGCCATGTTCGTGGCGGGCACGCCGGAGGAGAAGGCGGCGACCTTGCGCCGCATCCAGGCCGGCGGCAGCGTGCTCGACCTCGTCCTCGACAAGAAGGCCCGCCTGGAGCAGGCGGTGGGAGCGGAGGACCGGGGCCGGCTCGACCAGTATTTTTCGAGCGTCCGCGAGCTGGAAAACCGGCTCCAAAAGTCGATCGAGTGGGAGAACCGCCCGAAGCCCACGGTGGACTTCAAGGAGCCCGACGACATCGCCGACGCGAATTTCGTGGTCGAGAAGTCGAAGCTCATGTTCGATCTTGTCCGGCTCGCGTTCCAGACCGACTCGACGCGGGTGATCACGCTCTCGTTGAGCACGTTTTCCGTCGTGCCCCACGTGCCGGGCGTGAAGAACGAGACCCACGGTCTCACGCACCATGGCAACGAGCCGGAGAAGATTGCGGAGCTCAAGAAGATCGAGGAGGCGCAGATGGCGGCCCTGGCGGGCTTTCTCCAATCGCTCCGTGACACGTCCGACGGCGGCGGCACGCTCCTCGACCACGCGCAGGTGCTCTACGGCAGCTGCCTCGGCAACGCCAACTCGCACTCCAACCAAAACCTGCCGATCATCCTGGCCGGCGGCGGCTACCGGCATCCGGGCCACCTCGCCTTCGACGAGAAGAAGAACGAGCCGCTCGCGAATCTCTATCTGACGATGCTCCAGCGGCTCGGCGTCGAAACCGACCGCTTCTCCTCGAGCACGGGCACGCTCCGCGGCCTCGACGCGTGAGGTCGGACGCGACTCGAAGAAGTTCGCACGACCAGCCAGACCTTTTCATTCCTTTACGGACCGGAGGCCGACCTGCGTCCGGAGCCAGTTCCGGATGAATGCCCGCGCCGGGGTGGGCCGCAGGGAAAAGATCGATCCGTGGTTGACCCACGGCAGCGGATAGAACGTCACCTCGCTTGTCGCCGGCTTGTGCGCTTCGATGAGTTCGCGGGTCTTCGTCTGGCTGCAATCGTAGATCGGCACGAGCTTGAAGGCTGCGATGGCCTCGCCGATCGTGGTGCAGCCGGCCGCCTCAATCTTCGGGACCAGTTGCTTGTCGGGATTGCCGTTGAGAGGATCCGTGTTGTATTCCGCGATGCACAGTTGCGCGATTGTTCCGAGCCGCGCGATGCTCTTCGCGGCGACCTCCTTGTAGTCGGCACCGCCCAGGGCGATCTTCGTGCCCGTGATGTCGAGGCCGGCGTGGAAATAGTGGGCGCCCGGCACCATCGCCTTCCACAGCGACGCGATCTCGTCGTCGTAGAGACCGATGAGATTGCAGGCGATGCCGCCCCGCGAATACCCCATGAGGATGCAGTTGTCAGGGTCCCCGCCCCACTTGTCGCAGACTTCGCGCACGGCCTGCTTGGCGTATGCGACGGTGTTCGAGAGTGCGGCGCCGGCGCCCCAGTTCACGGTGACATCGGGCTGTGTCGCCGGGAACTCGCTCACGATCGGCAGGATCACCCAGATAAAGTCGCGGCCGCCGGTGAGCCCGTAGCCGATGCCTTTCAGGCTCTGTACCCCCACGGTGTTGCCCAGGTATTCGAAGACGACGGGATACTTTTTTCCCGGTTCCCAGTTGGTCGGTAGGTAGACGGCATGGCCCTGCAGCGCGGTGGGCGACGCGGGCCGGCCGGTGGGAAAGAATTTAGGATTTGCAATCTGGTCCATCACCACCTTCCCGGGCCCGGGCGTGGCGGAAAACCCGGTCGGCCCGGTGAGGTCTTCGGGAATCGCGCGGATGTCGTACGGGCCATCGAGCCGCGGGGCGGGCGCCACCGCCGCCGGCGCCTCGGCGGGCTCGGGCTGCCTCGCGCGGCGGGAATCGACAAGGTGGTAGGCGGCGAGCACCCGCTCAACGAGCGGCCGCGATGCCTCCTTCATCCGCTCGAGCAGGAGCGGCCGCGGGTCGCCGGGAGTGGCGGCGGTGGGGTTTTCCTGAATCCGCGCTTCGAGTTTCTCCCGTGAATACTCGGCGGCGATCACGGCCCGCGCCTCGGCCGGGGCCAAGCCTTCGAGCCGCTTGAGTATGTCGCCAAAATACACGGGGGTGAGGCGAACCGAATCCGCGTCAGGCCGCTCGAGTTCGAACGTGGGAAACCACCCGGAGGCCTCCCCGTCGGCACGCGGATCGGCAGGCAAGTTCTGGCAGACGAGATAGCGCCGGTCGCCGAGCGGGGCGAGCCACGCCTTCCACCACGAAAGCCCCGCCTCGTTGCCGGGGCCGAACGCGCCGAGCCGGCCGTCGTTGGCCGCGTAAAACGCGATGGCCGTCACGAGGTAGCAATGGTCGTCGAAGGCCTTCACAAGATAGATCGTCTGCTGCCGCCCGGGGCCATATTCCACGCCGCCGGCCTGGCACTGGGCCAATTCCAGGCCGTCGTGCAGCCAGGTGCCTTCGAGGGCGGCGTCGATCGTGCTTGTCGCCGGATCACCGATCGGCGAGGGCAAGCAGCCCGCGACCCATGTCGTGGCGAGGACGACGCAGCACGAAAGCCAGCGATTCATGGGTGGACGGGCCGGTCGTGAGGGCGGAATCGCCGGTCACGAGCCCTTGAGCTTCTCGAGGATCGGCTTCAGCCGGGCGGCGTAGGCGTCGTACCCTGCCGGGGAGAGATGGATGTTGTCGGGCTTGAACAGGCTCTTCTTGAGCGTGCCGTCGGCCTCGACGAAGTCCGG
The DNA here is from genome assembly GCA_040397685.1 of Pirellulales bacterium. Lineage (GTDB taxonomy): Bacteria > Planctomycetota > Planctomycetia > Pirellulales > UBA1268 > RGVT01. The sequence continues at coordinate 8,636 of JBBAVM010000080.1, read as the reverse complement.
CGTGAGATCGAGCACCTGCACCATCGGGTCGGCGGTCAGATTGAGGCCGTCCACCGCGGTGTTGGTCTTCTTGATGTCTTCGTAGAACCGGTTGCCGGGGGCGTGGGCCGGGAGCACCTTGGCCACGATCAGGTGGGCGTTCGGAAACTTCTCGCGCAGGTTGAGCGCGCACGTCTTGATGCCCTGGGCCACCGGCTCGATGCCGGTCTCGGGTGTGAAGAACATGTTGTTGTTGCCGATCATGAGGATCACGACCTTGGGCTCGAGGCCGGCGACGCCGCCATGATCGAGCCGCCAGAGGACGTTCTGCGTCTTCTCGCCGCCGATGCCGATGTTCACCGCCTTCTTATCGGGGAAGTTCCGCTTCCAGGAGTCGCCCCATTGGATCGTGATCGAGTCTCCGACGAGCAGGACGTCGATCGGCCCCTTGTTCTGCTCGACCATCGTCACGAGCTTGGCGTGGGTGTCGAGCCAACTGCGGCCGCCGAACGATCCGGCCGTCGGCACCACGGGCCAGAGGTTCGGCATGTGCTTGTTCTGTTCCTTCCCGGGCCGCCGCTCGAATTCCGGCTTGATGGTGTAGGCCTCGGCCTCCGGCGTGAGCGGCCAGCCAGTCTTCTGGGGCTCGGCCGTCTCGTAGGCGTAGTCGAGGGCGATGGCTGAACTGGCCGAGAGGCACAAAAGCGCGGCTGCGGCGACGAGCATGCGAACGTTCATGGGAAGCCTTTCCTGCAGGGTGGTGGGAGATGTGGTCACGAAAGACGGGGCCGCCGCGAGCGCCGCCACAAGAGCCCGACCAGGCCGGCCGTCGCCACGAGGACGCTCGCGGAGGGTTCGGGCACGAGCGCCGCGATCACGGGATCGAGTTTTGCGGCATACAGGGAGTAGCCGTCATTGCCGGTACCGTTGGGCTGGGAGAGGTGGATGTTATCCGAGAGGAACAGGTTCGTTTTTCGCGTGCCGTCGGCGTTCACGTAGTCATTCCACAAGGGCAGCATGTGCACCTTGGGCATCGCGGCGAGGTTCAGATTGGCGATCGCCGTGTTGGTCAGTTTGATGTTTTCGTAGAACGCATTGCCCGGAGAATGCGCGGGCAGGATGTCGGTCACGATGATGCTTGCCGCGGGAAATTTCTCCCGCAGGTTGTCCACGGTGACCTTCACGCCCTTGGCCACGGCGGCGTGGCTGGTTTCGCCGACGTAGAACATGTTGTTGTTGCCGATCATCAAGACGACGACCCGGGGATCGAGCCCGCTGACGCCGCCGTGATCGAGCCGCCAGAGGACGTTCTGGATCTTGTCTCCGCCGATGCCGATGTTCAGGGCGCTGTACTGGCCGAAGCGGCTTTGCCAGGCCGCATTGAGCGGTTTGTTGTCGAGCGTGCTGCCCCATTGCTGGGTGATGCTGTCGCCGACCAGGAGGACATCGACCTTCCCGCTGGGCTTGGCCGTCGTGTAGGCACCAACGTGGTTCACCAGTTTGGTGTGGGTGTCGAGCCAGGCGGTGGGCGTCCCAGCCCCCCAGTGCCCTGCCGCAGGTACCACGGGCCAGAGCGTGGGCAGATATTTTCCGGCCTCGGCGCCGGGCCGCCGCTGGTATTCGGCTTTCGTTGTGACGTACGTGCGTTCGGCATCGGAGATCGGCCAGCCGCTGATCTGCGGGTCCATGGCCCCGGTGTTCCACGGGCCATACTCGTAGATCAGGGCCTGGGCCTGCCCGCCACACACCAGAGCGAACGCGGCGATGATGATCGTGGAAAACAGATGGCGCAAGGAATGTTCTCCTAAGCCTTGGGGGCAAGTGGTGCGGACGGATCACGTGCCGTCGTCGGCGAGCACCTTCGTGAGCACCGGGGCGAGGGCGTCGGCCAGGAGCTGATAGCCCGCTGGCGAGAGATGGAGGTGGCCGTCGGAATAGGCCGCCGTGTTGAGCTTTCCATCGGCCGCGAAAAAGCCGGCGCCGGCATCGACCACGTGGACATGGTCGTCCTTCGGCAGTTCGAGCGCATCGAGCGCCGCATTGATCGCCAGGATACCGCGGTGCACGGCACTGTCCGGGGCAAAGGCCGGCACGACTTTCACGACGACGATCTGGGCCGCCGGGCATTTGAGCCGCACGTTCTCCACGCACAGCGCGATGCCCTGGGCCACGGCCTCCGGGGGCACGCCATTGGCCGCGACGTGCGGCGCGTTGTTGACGCCGATCATGAGCACGACCGCCCGGGGCGTGACGCCGTCGAGGAGCCCGTGTTCGAGCCGCCAGAGTACGCTCTCCGTGCGGTCGCCGCCGATACCGGCATTGACCGTGCGGAACCGGCCGAAGGGCTTCTGCCACGCCTGGCTGAAGGGCACGTTGTCGATCGGGCTGCCGCCCCAGCCCTGCGTGATCGAGTCGCCGACCAAGAGCACGTCGAGATCCTTGCCGGCCGCCCGAGCCTGCTCGATCGACTTGGCATGGTGGTTGATCCAGATGTTCTCCTCCGGGGCCTTCCGCCAGCGGCTCGCCGTCGGCACGACTGGCCACATGTCGGGGCGATGTTTTTTAATGTCCTTGCCCGGCTTGCGTTCGAACTCCGGGATCTGGACGTAGGCGTGCTCCTCCGGCGAAAGCGGCCAGCCGAACGGCTGCGGATCGAGCCGGCCCTCCGCATAGGCCGGATACGGATAGGCCGGGCTGCGTGCCTCCGCGGCGACAGAGCGGTCGGCACGGGCAGCGACGAAGGAGAAGGAGACGAGGAGAAGGGCGAGGAGGCGATGCGTGCTCATGCACGCGACTCTACGGTCCTGCTCCGGTGGAAAAGAGTCGGAATCTTGCGGACACGCCGGCGAGACCCGCGCCCCCGCTGGCAGACTTTCCTCTCCCGGGCTTCGGCCCCCATCCCTCCCGACTCCCAAGCAAACCAGGATCATCACCATGCGCCGTCGCGTGTTCCTCGGTGCCGCCGCCGGCACCACGCTCGCCCTCCTCGCCGGCCGGCGTGGCACGGCCGCCCCGACCACGAATGAGTTCGTGTTTCTGGAGGCCGAGGGCTTCGACGATCTCGGCGGCTGGGTGGTCGATCAGCAGTCGATGGACCAGATGGGATCGGCCTACCTGCTCGCCCACGGTCTTGGCCGGCCCGTGGCCGACGCCGTCACGCGCGTCACGTTCCCGGCGGCGGGCCGCTATAGGCTCTGGGTGCGGACGCGCGACTGGGTGGCCCCGTGGGGTGCGCCCGGGGCGCCGGGGCGGTTTCAGGTGCTGCTCAATGGGAAACCCGTCGGCGAGACCTTCGGCACGAAGAACGCCGACTGGCACTGGCACGACGGCGGCACGGTCGAGGTCGGGGCGGAGACGACCATCGCGCTCCACGACCTCACCGGTTTCGAGGGGCGGTGCGAGGCCCTGCTCTTCTGTCGCGATCTCGGATTCGAGCCCGTGAACGACGTCGCGGCGCTCGACGCCTTCCGCCGCCGCCTGCTCGGGCTCCCCGAAACGCCCGACGACGGAGGCACGTTCGATCTCGTCGTGGTGGGCGGCGGCCTCGCGGGCACGTGTGCCGCGATCGCGGCGGCGCGGCAGGGGCTCACGGTCGCACTCGTGCAGGACCGTCCCGTGCTCGGCGGCAACGGCTCGTCGGAGGTGCGGGTCTGGCCCGAAGGCACGACCCGCGTCGAGCCCTTCCCCCACGTGGGCGACATCGTCGAGGAGATTCTCCCCGACTTCAAACGCGCCGGCATGATGGCGGGCAAGACGTCCGAGTATTTCGCCGACGACTTGAAGGTGCGGGTGGTCAGCGCGGAGCCCACCGTCACGCTCTTCCTCGAGCACCGCGTGAACGCCGTGGAGGCGGCCGCGGGCAGGATCACGGCCGTCGTCGCTGAAAGCACCCGCGGCGGCAGGCGGACGCGGCTCGAGGGCCGGCTGTTCGCCGACTGCACGGGCGACGCGGTCGTCGGCTATCTCGCCGGCGCCGACTATGAGTTCGAGATCGGCGGCAACATGGGGATGACCAACTGGTGGCGGCCGATGGACGCCGCCAACGAACAGCACGTGCTCGCATGCGAGTGCAAGGACAAGGACGCGCTCACCGCCGCCTTCCAGCAGGGCGACCACGAGCAGCCGTTCCCGCGCTGCCCGTGGGCGATCGACCTCTCCGACAAGCCGTTTCCCGGCCGCAAGAAGTTCACGGCCCAGTGGCCGGGCAACGGCGTCTACGGTGCCGACGACCCCCTCGGCAACCTCGGCGGCTGGTTTTGGGAAAGCGGCTTCGACAAGAACCCGATCGAGGACGTCGAGCGGATCCGCGACAACAACTTCCGCGCGATGTACGGCGCGTGGGACGCCCTCAAGAACGTGGACAAGCTCTACCCGACGCTCAGGCTCGGCTGGGCCGCCTACATCGCCGGCAAGCGGGAATCGCGCCGGCTGCTCGGCGACGTCGTGCTCTCGGCCGATGATTTCCGCGCGCGGAAGGCGTGGCCCGACCAGGCGTTTCCCTGCTCGTGGCACATCGACGTCCACTCGCCGCACCCCGACTACGACGCCGGCCTCGAGGGCATGGAGTTCATCTCGCGGGCCACCGACGGCGAGCACTTCAAGTATGGCGGCCCGTACTGGGCCCCCTACCGCACGCTCTACAGCCGCAACGTGGCGAATCTCTTCATGGCCGGCCGCGACATCAGCGTGACGAAGGAGGGCCTGGGCCCGGTCCGCGTGATGCGGACCTGCGGCATGATGGGAGAGATCGTGGGCAAGGCGGCGGCGATCTGCGTGCGCGAGGCGACGACGCCGCGGGGCGTCTATGAGCGGCACCTCACCTCGCTCCACGAGCTCATGCGGCTGCCAGGAGATGTTCGGGCGGCACGGTCTGCGAGTTGATCGCTGCCAAAGGGTGACAGGCTGAAGCCTGTCCTACGGGCCGAGGCACAAGCGCGGGACGCGCCGTGATCAGTCGGCTTTGGGAGCATCCCCGAGCGCGACGTCGATGTCGATGACGTTCGTGCCCGGCTTCACGGTCTTCACGAGCGGCGATTTCGGGCCCCGGTAGCGGGCCGGGATCGCGAGGGCCTTGAGGGCGTCGGTGACCGCGACGCCGCGCGAGGCATTGAGGTCGTCCTCGATCGCGAGCGACACCACGTTCTCGCCCGGCATCACGCCGCGGATGCTGGCGTTGAACCACAGGTCGTATTTTCCTTCGGCGTTCGTGATCGCCGTGGAGGACGAGCTCTTCGGACCCTGCGGATAGAAGATGACCTGGACGCCCGCCGGCGCTGGCTTCCCGTTGAACGACACGACACCGGTGGCGGTGGCGCCGACGGTGCGCTGGCACCCGGTCAGAACGACCGGCAGCACGAGAAGCGAAACCGCGATCCCGAGGCGGAAGATGGGCATAAGTTCAGAAGTCGGCCGGGGACGTGCCATCCGCGACGCTGCTCAACTGCTGGTAGACCGCGGTGAGGCCCTGCGCCTGGGTCTGAACCGCCGTGGCCTGGGCGTCGCCGCCGAAGTTGGAGGGGGAGATCGTTTTGAAGCCGATGACGTTGTCCACCGATTCGATCATGCTGTTGATGAAGCGGACCGAGCCATCACACATCGCAAACTGGGCACCATCGGGATGGGAACTTCCGAACGCGGAAGAGTCGCCGCTGTTGAGCTTGTAGCGGGTGGTGCGGCTGACCGAGAGTGACAAGGAGCCGTCGTAGATCGGGTAGTACGTGCCGGCCCAAAGGCCCGGCATCTTGTTGTCGCTCACGCCGCTGGCAGCCTTGCCCCCGACCTCGCCAAACAGAAACGTCTTGGAGAGTCCGTCGGTGATCTCGCGCAGCGGCCGGCCCCGCGCTTTCCGAATGGCGCCCAGCGATGCTGCCGAGCACGGGCCGCCTGTGCTTGCCGTGAAGTTCGAGCAGCCGATGTTCGCCGGGCCCGTACAGGCCGCGTAGTTCGACTTTCCCGACTTGGGGCCGGCCGTGTATTGCGCCTCCACGTCGGCCGGCAGGATCCGGCAGCTCGGGCAGAGAAACATCGGCACCGGCGAGCGCACGAGGTCGAGGTTGGCCCCGGTGAGCGTCGTCACGTTCGCCGTCGCCGAGCCCGTCGCCAGCACGTCGTAGATGGCCGACTGCTCGGCATAGGGCATGATCAGGAACGTCCAGCCCCAGCCCTTGCGTTTATCGGCGGCGGGGGCCGAAGCGGGCAGCAGCATGTCGTCGGCCGAAGCCTGCGGGGGAAGCACCTTCTTCGCATCGGCATAGTTGTGCACGCCAAGCGCAATCTGCTTCACGTTGTTGGAGCACGCGGATCGGCGGCTCGATTCCCGGGCCGCCTGCACGGCCGGCAGGAGCAGGCCGACGAGCGTGCCGATGATCGCGATCACGACCAACAGCTCGACTAACGTAAACCCCCGGCCCGCGCCGGAGCGTTGCTTCGTTCCCATTCCACGACCCCTCATGCCAGTCGGGACCCGGCTCGCGAAATCGCGATCGGATCACCCTTTACCTCGACTGATCGTACGCCACGGCCCCACCCGCCCGAGCGTCTGAAACTTGCAGGCGAAACGACCGCTAGCGGCCCTTCGACCAGGCCACCATTTCGCGGCGGCACGACACATGGAGCTTCTCGTAGATCCGCTCGACGTAGGTGCCGACCGTGCCGATCGAGATCCCGAGCTGGGCGGCCGTCTCCTTGTAGGAATACCCCTCGACGAGGAGCTCGAGCACCTGTCGCTCGCGGGGCGTGAGCGGGTCGGCCGGCGCTGCATCGGCATGGCTGGGCTCGGCTGCCGCGGCGGCCGTCGCCGGCCGCTCGTGCATCGTTCGAAACGCCTCGATCACCTGCCGGGCGATCGCCCGGCTCATCGGCACGCCCCCCTCGCGGACCTCGCGGATCGCCTCGACGAGCCGCTTGGGCATCACGGGCTTGATGAGGTAGCCGTGGGCCCCGGCCGCGATCGCCTGGAACGCCGTGTCGGGATCCTGGTAGACGGTGAGCATGAGGATCTGTGTGCCCGGAAGCTGCGGGGCGAGTTCGGCCACGCACTCCACACCGCTGCGGTCGGGAAGATTGACGTCCATCAGGATCACGTCGGGCGCGAGCGCGGGAATCTCGCGGATCGCGTCGGCCGCCGTCGCGAACATGCCCACGAGCCGACAGGTGTCGGCGCCGGCGAGTCCCCGCTCCACCGCCTTGCGCAGCCGCGCGTCATCCTCGACCAGGGCTACGTTGATCTTGCGCATGGGATGCTTCTCCGGGGACAGGAACGGGGGGCCACGGGAGACGGAGGACGATCCGTGTGCCGGTGCCGGGCGCCGTATCGATCGTACAGGTGCCGCCGATCTCCCGCATCCGAGCCTGCATGTTTTCGAGGCCGTCATGCTCGGCGTCCGCCGGCGGCCGCGCACGGTCGAAGCCGATGCCGTC
>JBBAVM010000080.1:0-1138 GCA_040397685.1 Pirellulales bacterium | reverse complement strand
GCGTCGGGCGAGGCGACGTCGGCCACCTCGTGGCGGACGGCGTCGGCCTGCATCGCGATCTCGGTGAGGGCGGCGCCGATCTCGTCGTGGAGGTCGCGGGCGATCCGGGCCCGCTCGCGCTCGAGCGCGTGGGCTCGCTCGAGCGCATCGACCTTGCGCCTCATGCGCCGGGCGGAGATTGTCCGGCCGGCGAACACGCCTGCGGCCACGAGCCCCGCCGCCCCCGTCGCCCACACGTCGCGGCGCTCGTGGAACGGTGGCACGACGACGACCTGCAGGCTCGTCTCCTTGCCGGTGGGCGCGCCGTTGGCGCGAAACGCCGCCACCCGAAACGTGTAAGTACCGGGCGCCAGGCCCTCGTACGTGGCGACCCCGTCGCCGCCGAGGCCGAAACTGTGCGCCGCGGTCCACGCGAGCGTCACAATGTCGCCCGCCCGCGCCTCCGGCAGCACCCGCGACGTGACCGTCCAGTTGCCGAACCGCTTCACGTCGTCGTCCTCGATCGCGAGGACCGGGTGCGGCTCGCGCTCGGCACGGAGCCGCACGAGGCTCAGCTCCGGTCGGTTGCCAACCCGTTGCCAGCCGTCGGGCAGCGACTGCGGCCGCGGCTCGCCCCCGGAGAATCTCAAGGGCGAGAGCGGCAGCACTTGCGGCTCCTCCCCCGGCCGCGCGCACGACAGCCGCATGTCGTCGATCCCGACGCATCCCACCACCCGGTCGCTACTGTGCGACAGGAACGAGACGACGACCCCGAACGTGCTCTCGGGCGCGACGGCACGCATCGACAGCGCTGCGTAGGGCGATGTCTCCACGCTCCCGTTCCAGCCCGGTGTCTCGCCCGGCATCGCCTCGTCGAGGCCGCCGATCACGAGCCCTTCCTTGTCAACGAACCAGAGAAGCACCCTCCCCGCCGCGGGCAGATCGCGCCACGCGTCGTCGCGGCCGTCGAGCCGGTAGCGCAGCCGGGCGTCGTCGCCAAACGTGTCCGCCTCCCGCACCTCCCGAAACCGAAACGCGAGCGTGTGTGCGTTCGAAGGCACCCGCACCGCCGGCGGCGGCCGGCCGGCCGGGGCCGTGGGCGCGTCCTCTTCCCGGCCATCGACGACGACGGCGGCGATCTCGAGCGCTGCCAGCGCCG
>JBBAVM010000079.1:4572-15566 GCA_040397685.1 Pirellulales bacterium | reverse complement strand
GGTGATCGATTTCGGGGTGGCCCGCGGCCTCGATCGTGAGGAGGCGACCACGCTCACCCAACTCGGCCAGATGCTCGGCACGCTCCAGTCGATGAGCCCCGAGCAGGTGAACGCGGCGCCCGGCACAGTCGATGCCCGGAGCGACGTCTATTCGCTCGGCGTCGTACTCTACGAACTGCTCACCGACGCGCCGCCCTATGACCTCCGCGACACGTCCGTCGTCGAGGCCGCCCGCATCATCCAGGAGCGCCGGCCGCCGCCCCCGCATATGCTCCGCCGCGAGATCCCGCGCCGTGTGAGCAGCGTCGTCGAGCGCTGCCTCGCGAAGGATCCCGCCCGGCGGTTTGCGTCGGCTGCGGAACTGGTGGCCGCGCTCGAGGAGGCCCGTGCGCACCCGCCCACGCAGCCGCTCGTCCGCCGCTGGCTCCCGGCGGCCGCAGGCGCGGCGGCGGTCGCAGGCGCCGTATGGCTCCTGCCGCGGGCTCCCGACACGCCGCGGGCCCCCGCCACGGCAGCCCCGTCATCGGCCCGGCCCGAGCCGCTCCCGGCCACCGACTTTCGGTTCACCACGATCGATGACGCTGATCCGCATCTCGTCGAGACCGTCGGTGTGCGGAAGTACCGCGAGTGGCAGACGCCGCCGATCGTCTACTGGGGCCCGATCGCGAACGACGCCCCGGCGCACCTCACCTATCGCTTCGACTTTCCGGCCCCGGCCACCGAAATCCATCTCATGGCCCGAGCTTCCTGCTGGGACTTCTTCAGAGAGCCGGGCGGCTTCGGCCGCGGCGCCGCCGCGCTCGAGGTGTCGGGCGACGGCACCACCTGGCACATGGTCCGCAACGGCCTCGAGCCCCGGCTCTGGGGTGCGGGCTGGGACATCGACGAGTCGGTGCCGCCATCGGCCTGTGGCACCTCCACGCTCTGGGTGCGGGTGCGGCTCGTGGCCGACCGTGCCCCGAACGGCGCCTACACCACCGCCCAATTCGGCCGCACGATCGCCCCCGCGACGAAGCCCGTGTTCGCGATCACCGCCATGCCCACCGCAGGCTCACTCGAAGAGCAGCGGCTCGGGCATGAACGTGACGATCGGGATCAGGAGCGAGAGTAGTCCGAGCAGCGTGCGGCCGAGGCCGAGCGGCCGGCCGTCTTCGCGGATTGGCGGGTGGTCCGTCCCCATGAGGGCCACGATCACCACCATCGCAATCCAGTTGTAGCGGCCGAGCACGACGATCGCCGCGATCGCAGCCAGGAGAATCCCGCGGGCGATCCAGTGCGCCCGCCGCCCGAAGAGCGCGTAGCTCACGTGGCCGCCGTCGAGCTGGCTCACGGGAATCATGTTGAGCCCGGTGACGAGCAGCCCGACCCACCCGGCCATGAAGAGCGGGTTGGGGGCGATGCTCTGGGCGGCGCCGAGATCGGGCCGGAGGATGGACTGCATCCACGCGGCGACCGGTGGCGTCGCAAACGGGCTGGAGTCGCTCGGCGTGCCCACGATCATCCCCAAGGCGAGCACCGGCAGGATCACGACGAGCCCGGCGATCGGTCCCGCGATCGCGATGTCGAAGAGCTCACGGCGGCTGGCCCGCGATCCCTCCATGCCGATCACCGCGCCGAGCGTGCCGGTGAGCAGCACCGGCACCGGAATGAAAAAGGGCAGCGTGGCCGGGATGCGGTGTACGGCGGCGGCCACGAAGTGCCCGGCCTCGTGCGCCGTGAGCACTCCCATGACGGCAACCATATACAAGAGCCCGCGTTGCCAGTGGGCGGCGAGCTGCCGCGCGAGATCGTCGTCGATCCCGAGCACCACCGGCTCCCAGCCCGCCACACCCGCGGCGAACGTCGTGGCGGCGGTCGCCAGATACAGGATCGCGTGCAGCCGCAGGCCGCGCCGCAGAGGCGATCGTTCGCTCGTGAAACGCGGCGGCAGCGGCTCCATACCGGCGGCAGAATACAGGTTTTTCCGCCGCACTGGTAAACTGCGGGGCCCGAACCGTCCGCACGGAGAATCCGCGATGTCCCGTCTCACGTCGTCTTGTGGAACCTCGATCCCGGCGCGGCTGCTCGGCGGCCTCGTCTCGCTTGCGTGCCTCGTCGCCCCGACGGCCCGCGCCGCGGAGCGGCAGGTGCTGCTCGTGGCGGCGGCCGACAGCTACGCCGACCTGAAGCGCCAGCTCGCCTGGATCGGGCCCCAGATCGACAACCCCGGCCTCGCGGCGATGTTCGAGTCGCTGCTGATGCTCTCGACGCAGGGCCGCGGCCTCGCCGGGCTCGACGTGAAGCGGCCGCTGGGGCTCGTGGTCACGAGCGACGGCACCGACATCGCGGCCCATGGCTTCGTGCCGGTCAAGGATCTCGACAAGCTGCTCACATCGCTGCAGGGTGTGGTCGGCCCCACCGAGCGGGCCGGCGACGCGCGGCGGCTCGCCCTGCCGAGCGGGCTCGCGCTCACGATCACCGAGCGCGATGGCTGGGCCGTGATCGGCCAGGCGGCCCGCGACGATCGCCCCGCCCCGGCGCCCGGCGATCCGACCCCGCTCGTGGCGAAGGTCGCCGCCGACTACACGCTCGGCGTCGAGGCGTATCCCAGCCGGATGTCGGCCGAGGTGCGTCGGAAACTCGAGGCCGCGCTCGACCAGGCCGCCGCGGCGTCGGCGGCCCAGGGGCAGCCGATGGATCCGGCCGCCTTCAAGGCGGTGCTCGCGAGCCTCGGGCAGACCGAGTCGCTCGCGCTCGGCCTCGGCATCGACGACGAGCAGGGCAAGGTGTTCGTCGAAAACCGTTCCGTGGCGGTCCCCGGCTCGACCTCGGCCGCCGCGAGCGCTGCGGCGGCCACCGGCACGCTCACGGTCGGCGCGCCTGCCGCGGCGGCCGACGAGCCGCTCGCCATCCGCGGCTACATCGCCCAGTTGATTCCGGAGGCGGCCCGCGCGGAGTTCCTCGAGGCGCTCGACCAGACGCTGCCGCGCGATGCCGACGACTCGCTCACGCGCACGGTCTCGCGGCTGGTGCGCGACCTGCTCGGGGCGGCCCTCTCCGCCGGCGGGATCGATGCGGCGCTCACCATCGACACGAGCACCGCCACGAAGGAAAAACCGCTGCCGGCGCTGACCGCGGGCGTGCGGGTCAACGACGGCGCCGCCCTCGAACGGCAGGTGAAGCAGGCGTTTGGCGCGGGCGCCGCGATTCCGGGCGTGAAGACGGCCTTCGACGTCGGCAAGGCGGGGGCCGCCACGCTGCACCGCGTCTCGATCGACGTCGCCGACGACGAACTGGCCGAACGCATCGGCGACTCGCTCGACCTCACGCTCGCCGTGGCCCCGAACTACGCGCTCGTGCTCGCGGGCGGCGACGTCGCCGAGCGGGCGGAGGCCACGCTCGCGGCCAGCGGCCGCCCGGTCGCCGGCGCCGCGCCGATCGCGGGCCTGGAGGCGGCCGCCGCGCCGCTGCTCGACTACGCGAGCGCGATCGCCGCCGTCGCGCCCGCCGCGAACGGCGCCGAGGCCGCCCGCACGGCCAAGTCCGGCCTCGTGGACCTGCGGGTGCGGCCGATCGACCGGGGCTTCGCCACGCGGCTGTCCATCGACTCGGGCGTGCTCAAGGCTGCGGCGGCGCTCGCCGCCCCCGAGCGGCCCGTCGGCCCCGGCGGTGTGCCGCTCCCCGAGGTGCCTCCCGGATTTCCGATCCCCCTGCCCCGCTGACGTCCCGCATCACCCATCCAGTCCGCCGATGACCACGACTTCCATGCCGACCGACCACCCTGCAACCGACCGCCCCACAATCCGCCCCACGATCCGCGCCACGATCGCCGGCGCGAGCGTGGCCGACCTTGCCCGCGAGCACGGCACGCCGCTCTACGTCTACGACGCCGACACGATCCGCCGCCGCTGCCGCGACCTGGCGGCGTGGGACACGGTGCGGTTCGCGCAGAAGGCCTGCTCGAATCTCGCCGTGCTGGCGCTGGTGCGCAGCGAGGGCGTGATGGTGGATGCGGTGAGCACCGGCGAGATCCACCGGGCCCTCGCCGCGGGCTACGCACCGCACGCCACGCCCGGCACGGCTGCCGACGGCCTGCCGCCCGTGCATCCGATCGTCTATACCGCCGACATCTTCGACCGCGACAGCCTCGACGCCGTGGCGAAACTCGGTATCCATGTGAATTGCGGCTCGGCCGACATGATCGAGCAGCTCGCCGAGCGTGTGCCCGGCGCCGCGATCACGCTGCGGGTGAACCCCGGCTTCGGCCACGGCCACAGCCAGAAGACAAACACCGGCGGCGAGGGCTCGAAGCACGGCATCTGGCATGGCGACATCCCCGAGGTCCTGCGGCGGGCGGAGTGGGCCGGGCTTTCAGTCACCGGGCTCCACATGCACATCGGCAGCGGCACCGACCTCGCGCATCTCGCCGAGGTGGCCGGGGCGCTCGAACGCGTGGCAGGCGAGATCGGCCGCTCGCTCACGACGATCTCCGCCGGTGGCGGCCTGCCCGTGCCCTACAAGCCCGGCGAGGTGCATGCCGACCTCTCCGGCTACTTCACGCTCTGGGACGCCGCCCGCAAACGGCTCGAAGACCGCTTCGGCCACTGCCTGCGGCTCGAGATCGAGCCGGGCCGCTACCTCACGGCCGAGAGCGGCTACGTGGTCACGGAAGTACGGGCCGTGAAGAAGCAGGGGGATCGCAAATACCTGCTCGTCGATGCCGGCTTCAACACGCTCGCCCGGCCGGTGCTCTACGGCTCCTACCACCCGATGAGCCTCTGCCCCGCCGATCCGCGGGCGGCCGCGGCTGTGACGGAGGAGGTGGCGGTGGGCGGCCCGCTCTGCGAGTCGGGCGACATCTTCACCCAGACCGACGGCGGCTTCGTGGCTACGCGGTCGCTGCCAACGGCCCGGGTGGGCGACCTGCTCGTGATCGAGATCGCCGGGGCCTACGGCTTCGTGATGGCGAGCAACTACAACTCCAAGCCGCTCCCGGCGGAGGTGCTCGTGGACGGCGGCACGGCCCGGCTCGTCCGCCGCCGCCAGACGCCCGAGGACCTCGTCCGTGGCGAGACCGTGTAGGCAAATCCTGTTGCGGCCCCGTGGGGCAAGCGTCCCGCTTGCCTTTGTAGGACAGGCTTCAGCCTGTCATGCCTCCACTCGCCCAACCCGGCTCAGGGTTGCCCCGTGCCTCCCCGGAACGGAAGCCCGAAGCGCACGCGAGGGAATGCGTTTTACCCTCGCTTGCGCTTCGGGCTTCCGTAAAACCATGGCCTTCTCCCTTGCTTGCGCTTCGGGCTTCCGTAAAACCATGGCCTGCTCCCTCGGCCGACCTCCGTCGGCGTGCGTTGCCACGGGCCTCGGGACCGCAACCGCCGTGCCGAGCGGGACTGCCGTGGAGGCGGTTTTCGCCGCTGCGACGGTCGGTTTTGCTGCGTCGGCCCGTCGGGCTACGATGGAGGCGGCTGAAGAACCTCCCGCCTCCCAACCGATCTTCCCACCATGGCAAAAGCCGGCCCCCGCAAGAAACTGCCCAAGGAACTGGCGGTCATCAACGCCGATAACTGCACGGGCTGCGAAAGCTGCCTCGAAGTCTGCCCCGTGGACTGCATCGTGAAGGTGCAGCAGTACGACCAGTTTCACAACCTGCAGAGCTGGTGCGAGATCGACATCGAGCGGTGCGTGGGCTGCGAGGTGTGCGTGCACATCCCGGGCAAGAAGTCGAATCCCTACGATCTCAAGGTCTGCCCGTGGGACGCGATCGAGATGGTGCCCACCGAGCAGGTGGCCCAGGTCGTGGCCCAGATCGGCGGCCCGCCGGAATACGTCGAGGCAAACTGGGACCGGCTGGTGAACACGGCCCAGCACCTCGCCGAGCTGAAGGCTGCAGCCGGCTGACGCCGGCTGCGCGGGCAAAAATCGCCATCCATGGCCGGTTTTTGCCCAGGCGTTCGCAGGCACAGCCAAGGTGTGCCTGGAATGCCGGCGCTCGCACCTCCGGGCGAGCGTAGGACAGGCGTCTTGCCTGTCATGCCGAACGATCGAGTTGTTTGACGTCTACTCCTCTCGGCGGTACAACGTGACAAATGTTCACGCCTGCCGATCTCGATCATTTGCGCGACCATGTGCGTCTGGCGTGCCTGCCCGGCGTCGGCTCGCGTTACCGCCGGCTCCTCCTCGAGCGGTTCGGCTCGCCCGCAGGCGTGTTCGCGGCCCGGCCCGACGAGCTCCGCTCGATCGCGAAGATCGGCAAGAAACTCGCCGAGGCGATCCCCGCCCTCGCCCGCGATCGCACCGCCGACGAGACGCTCGAACTCTGCGCGAAGCACGCCATCGACATCGTGCTCGAAGGCGCGCCCGACTATCCCGGCCTCCTCGCCCGGATCGACGATCCGCCGGGGCTGCTCTTCGTGCGCGGCGCGATCCTGCCGGCCGACGCCCTCGCCGTCGCTGTCGTGGGCGCCCGTCATGCGACCCCCTACGGCCTCAAGATCGCCGAGCAACTCGGCGGCAGCCTCGCCCGCGCGGGCTACACCGTCGTCAGCGGCCTGGCCCGGGGCATCGACGCGGCGGCCCATCGTGGGGCCCTCGCTGCCGGGGGCCGCACGATCGCCGTGCTCGGCACGGGCGTGCTCAACGTCTACCCGCCCGAACACGCCGATCTCGCGCTCGACGTCATCAAGAGCGGCGCGCTTGTGAGCGAGTCACCGCCGCTTGCGGCCGCCCATCCGGGCCTGTTTCCGCAGCGCAACCGGATCGTGTCGGGCATGTGCCTCGGCACGGTCGTCGTGGAGGCTTCCGACCGCTCGGGCGCCCTGATCACGGCCCGGCTCGCCGGGGAGCAGGGCCGCGAGGTGTTCGCGGTACCCGGTCCGATCGACTCCCGCATGTCGCGCGGCTGCCACGCCCTGATCCGCGACGGCGCGAAACTGGTATGTGGCATCGACGACATCCTGTCGGAATTCGGCCCCCTCTTCGAGACCACCACGACGGCTGAAGGCCGCACGATCTCCCACCCTGCCGAACTGCGGCTCGGCGACCTCGAGCGGCAGGTTCTCGACGCGGTCGGCACCGGGGGGGCGACGATCGATGCGATCCTGGAGGCGACAGAATTGCCCGCCTCGCGGGCACTGTCCGCGATCAGCGTCCTCGAAGTGCGGCGGCTGGTGCGTCGTTTGCCCGGCAGCCGGATCGAACGGCTATAATTCGGCCTGCCAGGGGCGTGGCAGGATTCTCTCCCATGAAGGGCCCGTGTTTCGGGATCGAGCGGCTGGAGCCGCGTGCGCTCATGGCGGCCGACGGCGGCCACATGCGGATCGGGATGAACCTCGAGAGCGTCGTCGATTGGTCGCCGGCGTGGACGTTCACCGACGCGTTCAAGGCCTCGCGGGGCTGGATCGCCCAGGAGTTCAACACCGCGACGTGGGAAACGACATGGGACGTCGGCGCGACGAATCCCATCCGGGTCGATGCCAACGGCAATCCCGCCCTGCTGACGAGCCGCGTGAACGCGGCCGGCCAGACGATCCGCCAGATGGCCGCGACGCTCATGTTTCGCGACACGGGCGCCGCCCACCCCGCAGGCACGTATCGCGCCGAGTGGGACGGCACGGGCGTCGTGACGTTCGGCTTCGATGCGGCGGTCGTGAGGAGCGGGCGGACTCCCGCGGGCCGCAACTTCGCCGACCTCCAGGTGGCCCCGAGCGACAACGGCATCCTCATGCGGGTCGAGGAGACGAGCCCCTCCGACCCGGTGCGTGAGTTCAACCTCTGGATGCCCGACTACGGCGGGCAGAGCTTCGCCGGCCAGCGTTGGCAGCCCGGGGCCGCCTTCTCGCCGTTCCACCCGCTCTACCGCGAGCGGCTCGCCCCGTTCGGCACGATCCGCTTCATGGGGATGCAGGAGACGAACTCCTCCGACATCCGCACCTGGGCCGACCGCCGCGACGCGGCCGACGTCCGCCAGGGCTCGGGCGCGGCCGGCTCCCCGAGCGAGCCGCTCGCCAACGGGACGTCGGTCGAATACATGGTGCGACTGGCCAACGACCTCCACGCCGACCCGTGGTTCAACATGCCCCACATGGCCGATGACACGTTCGTGCGGAACTTCGCGACCTACGTGCGCGACCATCTCGAGCCGGGCCGCAAGGTGTACGTCGAATGGTCGAACGAGATCTGGAACTTCGGCTGGGGCTTCGAGGCGTCGCAATGGGTCATGGACCAGACGCGGCTCCCGCAGAATGCCGGCCTCGACAACTGGCAGGTGGCCGGCCGCGAGGCGAAGCGCGACCTCGACATCTGGAGCGACGTCTTCGCCGGGCAGACGTCCCGACTCGTGCGCGTGGCGGCCGGCTGGGCGGCGAACGACTGGGTGACCAACCGCGTGGTCGAAAGCATGGGCGGTTCGTTCGACGCGATCGCCATCGCCCCCTACTTCAATCCCGACGACGCGAAGCGCGACTCCTACTCGGCGGCGACGTCGGTGGACACGGTCCTCGCCGACACACGGGTGGCCGTCGGCACGTCGGTGGCGTGGGTGCGAAACCATCAGGCCCTCGCCGATGGCTGGGGAGCCCGGCTCGGTCGCGACATCCAGCTCGTCGCCTACGAGGGCGGCCCGCACATGGACGGCCGGAGCGCCCCGTATCAAGACGCGTTCTACCGCGCGGTCAACGACCCCCGGATGGGCGATATCTATCGCGACTACCTCAAGCAGCTCGATGCCGCGGGCATGGACCTGTTCCTCGACTTCCAGTTCACGGGCCAGGCGGGGGCGTCGGCGTGGGGCGACTTCGCGAAGCTGCACCGCATGGACGAGCCGCTCGCGACCGCCCACCGGTACCGCGCCGTGGTGGACGCCGCGACCGGCGCCCTGTGGGGGGCACCGCCGCCATCGCCCACGCCCAACCCGACGCCCGCCCCCGCCCCTGTGCCTGCCCCCGCTCCGCCCGTCGTGTCGATCGCGTCTGCGGCCACGATGGAGGGCAACGCCGGACGCACGCTCCTCGCGTTCACGATCTCGCTCTCCGCGGCTGCGTCGCAGCCGGTCACGGTCCGCTGGGCCACGGCCAATGGCACGGCGACGGCCGGCCGCGACTACGCCGCCGGCCGCGGCACCGTCACGATCGCCGCGGGGCAGCGCACCGCGCCGGTCGGCGTATGGATCGTCGCCGACCGGGTGCGCGAGGCCAACGAGCAGTTCTTCGTCGTGCTCTCCGACTCCACCAACGCGACGCTCGCGGCGACGGCCCGCCGGGCCACGGGGCTGATCGTCAACGACGACGGCCTCTCGCGGGCCGCGCTCGCCGCGGCCTTCGCCTCCGTCGACGCGTTCAAGACGAAGGCGCGGCGCTGACGCCGGCGTGGTGCCGCACTCCTCGACCCCACGCAAGCCCGAAGCGCAAGCGAGGGAATCTCCCACGCTCAATCTGCCTCGCTCGCGCGTCGGGCTTCCGTCGAAACTGCGATTCGGCCTCCGCCGCCGTGCCAAACAGGATTGCCATGGAAGGCTTTGTCCACGGACCGCTAGAATTGCGGCATGGATACCGCCCTCTTCAATCGTGCCGATGCGATCCGCGCCCGTCTCCTCCAGCTACGAGACTCTCTTTGACTGGGACGGTCGCAAGCAGTCGGCCGCCCGCATCGAGGCGGCGATGGGACAGGCCGGATTCTGGGACGACAACGAGAAGGCCCAGGCCACGGTCGCCGAGCTGAAGAGCGTCAACTCCGTCCTCAAGCCGCTCGACGAGGCCCTGGCCGTGAGCGGAGACCTCGAGGCCCTCGAGGAGCTCGCCCGCGAGGACCAGTCGCTCGAAGCGGAACTGGCCCAGGAGGCCGACCGGCTCGAGAAGCTGGTCGATGCGCTCGAGCTGACCTCGCTCCTCTCCGGCCCGCACGACGGCTCCGACGCGCTCGTCTCGATCAATGCCCGCGACGGCGGCACCGACGCCAACGACTGGGCGGAGATGCTCCTGCGGATGTATTCCGCCTGGGCCTCGAAGCACGACTACGCGGTCGAACTCCTCGACCGGCAGGACGACGCCGTGGCCGGGATTCAGAGCGCGACGGTCGCCATCCGCGGCCCCTGGGCCTACGGCTACCTCAAGGGGGAGACGGGCATCCATCGCCTCGTGCGGATCAGCCCGTTCAATGCCGAAGGCAAGCGGCAGACGAGCTTCGCGGCCGTCGATGTCTCGCCCGAGATCGCCGACGACGACGCCGACGTGGAGATCAAGGACGAGGACATCCGCGAGGACGTGTTTCGCGCGAGCGGCGCCGGCGGGCAGCACGTCAACAAGACCTCGAGCGCGATCCGGCTGACGCACTTCCCGACCGGAATCGTCGTGCAGTGCCAGAGCGAACGCAGCCAGCACAAGAACCGGGCCACCGCGATCAAGATGCTGCGGGCCCGGATCGCGCGGCTCGAGGAGGAGAAGCGCGAGGCCGAGCAGCTCGCCCGCTACAAGCAGCAGCCCAAGACGGGCTTCGGCTCGCAGATCCGCAACTACTTCCTCCATCCCGACCAGCGGGTGAAGGACCAGCGCACCGGGCACTACGTCGGCAATTTCCAGAGCGTGCTCGACGGGAATCTCGACGGCTTTCTCGACGCCTTCCTCAAATGGAAGGCGTCCGGCTCGGCGCCGCAGGCCGGCGGCGACGAGTGAGGCCTGCTGGACGCTGCGCCGTCCGGGAGATACGATCCGGGGGCTCGACAGCACCCAACTGGATACCCATGGCGGAAAAAGAACAGGCACTCGAGGTGGAAGGGGTCGTGACGCAGGCCCTCGCCAACACGCGGTTCCGCGTGCAGATCGCCGGCGGCCACATCGTGAACGCCCACGTCGCCGGCAAGATGCGAAAAAACTTCATCCGCATTGTCCCGGGCGACAAGGTGAAGGTCGAACTCTCCCCCTACGACCTGACCAAGGGCCGGATCACGTTCCGCGAGCGGTAAAAGTAGGACAGGCTTCAGCCTGTCACGCATCACGTAGGACAGGCTTCAGCCTGTCACCGGC
>JBBAVM010000079.1:0-4472 GCA_040397685.1 Pirellulales bacterium | reverse complement strand
GTCTGTATCCACGGGAAGGCTCGGCTTCCTGCCGACCTTCCCTGGGCGGGCATCCGCCCGCTGGTAAAAACCCAGCCCTCCGGGCCTGACTTGCACGCCGCGAGAATCCAAAACAGCCGGGACGGCGGTCCTACGCTTCTTCCGGCGTCTCGCCCGATTCGCGCTTCTCCAAGAACTGCTTCAGGTCGCCGAACGTCCGCAGCGGCTCCTTCCCCTCGCGCATCGCCTGGGTGAGCGGCTTCGCAGGCTTCTTGGCGGGCCTCGCGGTGTAGGTCCGGGTGCGCGGCTCGGCCTCGCGCCGGGTCTGCTCGCGCTGCCGCGGCGGCTTCGGCGGGCGGGGACGCTCGGGCTGGCCCTCCGGCTTCCGCTGCTCCTGCCGGCCTTCCCGCCTCCCGGGCTGTGGCCGCTCCCTGCCCGGCTCGATCATCGTCAGAGACACGCGCCGCCGCGCCTTGTCGAGTTCCAGCACCCACACCTTGACGATCTGGCCCACAGTGACGACGTCGTGCGGATCGCGCACATACCGGCTCGAGAGCTGGCTGATGTGGACCATCCCGCTGTCGTGGAGCCCGATATCGACGAACGCCCCGAAGTCCACGACGTTGAGGACGGAGCCCATGAGCTCCATGCCGACCTCCAGATCCTCGAGCTTGAGCACGCCCTTCTTGAAGAAGGGCCGCGGCAGATCCTCGCGCGGATCGCGGCCGGGCCGGGAGATCTGATCGACGATGTCCGCGAGCAGGAGCCTGCCGACGCCGAGTTCGGCGGCGAGCGCCGGCAGATCCAGCGCCGTCGCCTTCCCCGCGAGGGCCTCGGCCTGCTGCCGGCTCGTGAGGTCGGCGGGGGTGCCGCCGAGCCGCTCGAGCACCTGCGCGGCCACGGAATAGCTCTCCGGATGAATCCAGGTCGAGTCGAGCGGATCGGTGCCGCCGGTGATCTTGAGGAAGCCCACGGCCTGCACGTAGGCCGCCTCCCCAAACCCGGGCACCTCGAGAAACTGCCGCCGCGACGTGAACGGGCCGTTCTTCGCGCGCCACTCGTGGAAGCCGCGGGCGGTGGTCTGGTTGAGCCCCGAGACGTAGCGCAGGAGCGCGGGGCTCGCGGTGTTCACGTCCACGCCGACGTAGTTCACGCAGCTCTCGACGACCGCGTCGAGCGAGGCATGGAGATGCCGGGCCTTCACGTCGTGCTGGTAGAGGCCGACGCCGATGTTCGCCGGCTCGATCTTGACCAGTTCCGAGAGCGGGTCCTGGAGCCGGCGGCCGATCGAGATCGCGCCCCGCACGGCCGCCTCGTGGGAGGGCAGCTCCTCGCGGGCGTAGCCGCTCGTCGAATAGACGCTCGCCCCGGCCTCGTTGACGATCACGTAGCCGACGTCGAGTTCCCGGAGTTCGCCGCCCACGAGTTCCGCCACGAGCGACTCGGTCTCGCGGCCGGCCGTGCCGTTGCCGACGGCGATCACCGTGCACCCGTGCGTTTTCACCAGTTCCACAATCCGGCGAGCGGCCGCCTCACGCTTCTCCCGCTTGCCGATGATATGGAGCACCGCGTGCTCGAGGGGATTGCCGCACTCGTCGATCGCCACCGCCTTGCAGCCGCTCTTGAAGCCGGGGTCGAGCGCGAGCACGCGCCGCCCGGCCACGGGTGACTGGAGGAGCAGGTTCCGCAGGTTCCGGGCGAACACCTCGACGGCGTGGGCCTCGCAGGCTTCCGTGATCTCCCGACGGATTTCACGCTCGAGGCTCGGCAGCGCGAGCCTGGCGAGCGCGTCGCGCACGCAGCCCCGCAGGAAATCGCCGTGCGGATGCCCCGGCGGCACGAGCACCTCCTCGGCGACGGCCTGGATCTCGTCGGCCGGCCCCTCGACCCGCACCTTCAGCAGTTTGGCCCGCTCGCCGCGATTGATCGCCAGCACGCGATGCGGCGGCACCCGCTGGATGTGCTCGGAGTATTCGAAGTAGTCGCGGAAGTGCTTCTCGTCCTTCGACAGCGCCTTGCCCTCGCTCTCGACCCGCTGGCTCTTGAGGTGGGCCTTGCGCCACAGCAGCCCGCGGAGCCGCTGCCGCAGGTCGGCCCGCTCGCTGAAATCGTCGGCGATGATGTGGCCCACGCCGAGCAGGGCGTCGGCCGCCGTCGTCACCTGGCCGTCGGCATCGACGAAGTCGGCGGCCCGGCGGTCGAGGTCGGCCGCCATCGCGTCGGCGGCGAGGATCTCCCGTGCGAGGGGCTCGAGCCGACGCTGGCGGGCGATCTCGGCGAGCGAGAGTTTGCGGGGCTTGAAGGGGAGGTAGAGATCTTCGAGCTGCTTCGGGCTCTCCGCCGATTCGATCCGGGCCGCGAGTTCGGGCGTGATTTTGCCCTGGCCCTGGATGGTGCGCAGGATCGTCTGCTTGCGGTCGGCGAGCTGCCGGGCCCGGGCCACGGCGTCCGCGACCCTGCGGATGTCAACCTCGTCGAGGCCGCCCGTCTGGTCGCGCCGATACCGCGTGACGAAAGGAACCGTATTCCCCTCGTCGAGAAGCTGCACCGCGGCCGCGACGCCGGCGGAGGGAAGCCCCAGACGCTGGGCAATCTGCCCCAGATCGATGACCGCTGTGGATGCCATCCGACTGGCGTTGTCAGCGGCACGACGGCCACCGACGAAACGCCCAACTCCACCTTTCTCCCGCCCATGGGCCGACGCCCCGGGGGCTTCCGGTCACGGGCTCCAACGCGGTCGGAATCTAGGGTGGGCGGAGGGGAGATGTCAAACATCGCCCCCTCGGCCGCAGCCCTACCGGCTCGCCCCCCAGCCCCCCCAGAGCCCCTGGCCATACGGTTCAGGCCGCGGGCGGAACCGTTCCGGCCTTGGCATTGACGGCCCCATCGGGCCTCGCCTATTCCCCCGTTTTCACGCGAACCGCGGCAAAAACAGGGCTGCGGCGGCGATCCCCGAGAACGAGCACAAATGACTGGAGCGGATGCGACGGTCGTGACGATTTGGTCAGCATTGGCGACCCCCGACGCAGCCTCGACTGCGTGGCGCCGTCACGTCGTCCACGCCCCGGAGACCCGGCCATCATGATCCGACACGCCACCGCGACCCCGCCCGCCAACGCCACCGACAAGCACGCCAACGCCGCCGACGACGGCCCGGAGGCGGGCGGCTTCCTGCCCGCGGTCGGTCTCCTGGCGCTCGACCGGCAGTATGCGGTGCTGCGCGAGGAGATCCGGGCGGCCATCGACCGGGTCTGCGACAGCGGCCGCTTCGTCCTCGGCCCGGACGTGGTCGATCTCGAAACCGAACTCGCCCGCGCGCTCGGGGTGCCCCACGCGATCTCCTGCGCCTCCGGCAGCGACGCCCTGCTGCTCGCGCTCATGGCACTCGACATCGCTCCGGGCGACGAGGTGATCCTGCCGAGCTACACCTTTTTCGCCACCGCGAGCGCCGTCACCCGGCTCGGCGCGGTGCCGATCTTCGCCGACATCGATCCCACGACCTATCTCGTCGATCCGGTGGACGTCCGCCGCAAGATCAGCCGCCGCACCAAGGCGATCGTGCCGGTCCATCTCTTCGGCCGCACCGCCGACATGGACGCGATCCTGCCCATCGCCAAGGATGCGGGCCTGCCGGTGGTCGAGGACGCGGCCCAGTCGATCCTCTCCACGTGGCACGGTCGCTGCTCGGGCGGCCTGGGCGACGTCGGCTGCTTCAGTTTCTACCCCACGAAGAACCTCGGCGGCGCCGGTGACGGAGGCTTCCTCACCACCACGCGCGACGACATCGCCGCCCGCCTGAAGCTCCTGCGGGTCCACGGCATGGAGCCCCGCTACTACCACCAGGTCGTCGGCATCAACAGCCGGCTCGACACGATCCAGGCGGCCGTGCTGCGGGTGAAGCTGCCGCACCTCGACGCGTGGACGACCGCCCGGCAGTCGAACGCGGCCCGCTACATGGAACTCTTCTCGCGGTACGACCTCGACGGCCGCGTGAGCGTGCCGACCGACGAGCCGCGGGGCCGGCACGTCTGGAACCAGTTCGTGATCCGCGTGGCCGACGGCCAGCGCGACGCCCTGCGGGCCCACCTCACGGCCTGCAAGGTGGGCACCGAGATCTACTATCCGGTGCCGCTCCACCTGCAGCAGTGCTTCGCCCACCTCGGCTGGGCCAAGGGTGACCTGCCCCACACCGAGCGGGCCGCCGAGGAGACGCTCGCCCTGCCGATCTTCCCGGAACTCGAGCCGGCCGAGCAACGCACGGTCGTGGGCCGGATCGCGGAGTTCTTCCGGGCGCCGGAACGGCGGCGAACGGGCGGCACGGCGGCCGGGTCGGCCTCCCCACCCCTCGAGGGCCCGCACTTCCTCCGCCGCATGAACGCCGTCGGCCGCGCCGACGACGTGCGGTGCTAGGTTCACGGCCGGTCTCGGCATCCTGCCGAACCGGCCTTGGCGGGCATCCGCCCGCCGGTGATGACCCGGCCCTCCGGGCCTGA
>JBBAVM010000078.1:0-16047 GCA_040397685.1 Pirellulales bacterium | reverse complement strand
CAGGCTTCAGCCTGTCATGCCTCTTGTCGTGGGACAGGCTTCAGCCTGTCATGCCTCAACGCGTTCAACCCGGCTCGGGGTTGCCCCGTACCATCTCGCCGGACGTTCGCCTTCGCCCTCCGGGCTTCGGCTCACTCGGATGTGCCTGCGCTCCGGCATCCATGCCTGCGCTGGTCACATACGCCGGCTCAACGGTAGGGGCTACCCCTCGCCTCCCCGGAACGGAAGCCCGAGTACGGAAGCCCGAAGCGCAAGCGAGGGAACGGCCTTCACCCGCGCGTGCGCTTCGGGCTTCCGTCAAACCGAGGGCGTTTCGGGGAGCCCCAAGCCCGCGTGTCGATCAGGATCAGTATGCAGGTAAGTCGTTGATCCATGGGCGGAAGCACAAACACTAGTCGTGGCAGTTGAGGATGAAACTGTAGAGCGTGCCCGTGGTGGGATCGAGCACCACGACCCAGTCGAAGCTGATCGGGTAGGGCTCGTCGGATAGGCCGCGACCGACGGCGACATCCACCGCCCGTTCGTCGAAGAAGCTGCGGATCGCAGCCTCCGCCGCCGGTTGCTCGGATGGGTCTTCGACGATCGCGATCAGATCGAAGCCCGTCTCGCCGCGCTTGACGCGCATCCGACCACGGGCGCATTCCTCGATCAGGGACCGATGGTCACCGGGGAGGAGGGGCAGAATCTTGGGTAGCGATGCGGGCAGCCGTGGCAGACGGCAGGCCGTCGCCTGGGCTGCGGCGATCGGGATGTCCGCAGCCGCGACGTCGCTCACCGCCTCGATGAGCCTTCTCGATGCTGCGCACGGTGGGCGGCGGACGTCGTCGGCGGCCGGCGAAATCCCCGCCGAGATCAACAGCAGGACGACGCTTGAAAGGACGCGGCAGGCGGATGACATGGAACGCATCTCCGGAGGTCTTGGGTGACAAGGCGAGGGGCGGGGCCTAGGGGAGATAACGAGACCTGGGCTCGCGAGGGGCAAATCGAGGTTTGCTTCGGGGGCTACGGCGTGGTATTGTGCAAGGGTTCGGAATCGATGAAGGCAGTGACTCGGCGTTTCGTCGAGGATGTCGCTGCCGCGATCGCAACTCTCGCAGCGGTCGCCCTCCGGTCGATGTCGGCTTCCCGCCGACTCCCGGGGAGGGCGATGGTTCGGCAGGCCGTGATCCATCGCCGGGATCGCCTTGCTACCGTGGCTTCGCCCCTGTTTTCCGCGCGTGTTCTCTGTTTGGTCCCCAGGAAAGAACTGTCTTGAACCCCACCCCCCACTCGCCGTCCATGCCCACGTTTGCCGACCTCGGCCTCGCGGCCGCCACGCTCCGCGCGCTCGCCGACGAGGGCTACACCACGCCCACCTCGATCCAGGCGAAGGCCATTCCGCATGTCCTCGCGGGCCGCGACCTCTTTGGGTGTGCCCAAACGGGCACCGGCAAGACGGCGGCCTTCACGCTGCCGCTCATCGAGCGACTGCTCGCCACGCCCGGCCGCGCGGCTCCGCGGCGGTGCCGCGTGCTCGTGCTCGCCCCCACGCGGGAACTCGCCGCGCAGATCCACCAGAGCGTGCGGGCCTATGGCCGGCATGCCGGCACCACCGCCGCGGTGATCTATGGCGGCGTGGGCCAGCGGCCGCAGGCCGATGCCGTCGCGCGGGGCGTCGATGTGCTCGTGGCCACTCCCGGCCGGCTGCTGGATCTCGTCGGCCAACGGCTCGTCGATCTCCGCTCCGTCGAGTTCCTCGTGCTCGACGAGGCCGACCGGATGCTCGACATGGGCTTCATCCACGACGTGCGCCGCATCGTGGGGATGCTGCCCCGCGACCGCCAGACGCTGTTCTTTTCGGCGACGCTGCCCGCCGAGGTCCGCGATCTTGCCGACTCGATGCTCCGCGATCCGCTCGAGGTGAAGACGGCCCCGCAGGCGACGTCGGCGGAGACGGTCGCGCAGTCGGTGGTTCATGTGGCCAAGCAGGAGAAGAAGCAGCGGCTCGTGCGGCTCTTGCGCGAGGAGCCGATGTCGCGGGTGATCGTGTTCACCCGCACGAAGCACGGGGCCGACAAGCTCCATCGCGACCTCGACAAGGCGGGAATTTCCGCGGCCGCGATCCACGGCAACAAGTCGCAGAATCAGCGTGAGCGGGCGCTTGCCGCGTTCAAGTCGCCGCGGCCGCCGGTGTTGATCGCGACCGACATCGCGGCCCGTGGCATCGACGTGGATGCCGTGTCGCACGTCGTGAACTATGAATTGCCGCACGAGCCGGAGACCTATGTGCACCGGATCGGCCGCACGGGCCGGGCCGGGCAGTCGGGCACGGCCGTGAGCTTCTGCGACCACGAAGAGCGTCCGCGGCTGGCCGCGATCGAGCGGCTGATCCGGATGAAGATCCCTGCGGAGAACTCGCCGGAGGGCGTCGTGCCCTCGGCCGAGCCGCAGGCGGGCGGCGAACGCAGCCGGCGGCCGCGCGACGGCCGGTCCCGCGGGCCCGGCCGGACCGACCGCCCGGGCGGCGCCGGGCGGCGTGAGCGATCATCGCGTACGGAACGCCGGGGCACGGCCCACGCCAGCATGTCGGCGTCGCCCGCTCCGGCAGCCCCGCCGGCCCCCGCCCGCGCCACGCGCAGCAAACACCGCCGCGCCTTGTAGCCGCAGCGCTCCAGCCCTGCTGAATGTACGGGCTGGCACCCGCTGCTCATCCCCCGCACGACGGGTCGGAATCTGGTAGCCTGCGGGAGTTTTATCGCGCTGGGGCCACTGGATGTCCGACGCCTTCTTCGCCCGTCCTGTCATCAATTCGCCCTACGAGTGCCCGGCGCGGCACTGGGAGCTCGAACAGGGCCAGCCCACGCAACGCGTGATCGAGGATCGCCGTCGCGCTGAGTTCGTGACGCCGATCCCGAAGCCGAAAAAGCGGCAGGGCAGCCGCGGCAGCGACGCCCAGGCGGATCTCGGCCTCGACGACGGCGCGGGATCGGCCGACGGCCAGTATGAACTCATGTCGCTCATCAACGAGGTTCGCAGCCTCGTGAGCCGCTGGCGGGCCGAGCCCGACCAAGCCCAGTGGGGCGTGTCGCCTGAAACAGCCCGGCTGCTCGCCCACTGGCGGCAGCATGATTTCGCGGGCCCGCGGCCCTTCTTCTGCCAGATCGAGGCGGTGGAGACGGCGATCTGGCTCACGGAGGTGGCCCCGCACACGGCCTCCGGCCGCAAGGTGCTCGACTACCTCGCCGCGGCGAATGCCGAGGCCAATCCTGGCCTCGCCCGGCTCGCCCTCAAACTGGCCACGGGCGCCGGCAAGACGACGGTGATGGCGATGCTCATCGCCTGGCAGACCGTGAATGCCGTCCGCCGGCCGGGCAGCAGACTCTTCTCCCGCGGGTTCCTCATTGTGGCCCCCGGCCTCACGATCCGCGACCGGCTTCGGGTGCTCCTGCCGAGCGACGGCGAGAATTACTACGCCACCCGCGAGCTCGTGCCGGCCGACATGCTCGACGACATCCGCCGGGCGAAGATCGTGATCACGAATTACCACGCCTTCCAGCTTCGCGAACGCGTCGAGATCGCCGCCGGCACCCGGAAATTCCTTGCAGGCCGCGGCCCCGACATCATCACCCGCGAGACGCCGGGCCAGATGATGCAGCGGGTGATGCCCGACCTCATGGGGATGAAAAACATCGTCGTGCTCAACGACGAGGCCCACCACTGCTATCGGGAAAAGCCGGGCGACGAGGACGACGCCGACGATGACCTCACGGGCGACGACCGCAAGGCGGCCGAGCGGCGGCGGGAGGCGGCGCGGGTGTGGATCTCCGGGATCGAGACGGTCGCCGAGAAGCTCGGCGTGAGCCGGGTGTTCGACCTTTCCGCCACGCCCTTCTTCCTGGCTGGGTCGGGCTACCGTGAGGGCACGCTTTTTCCTTGGACGATGAGCGATTTTTCGCTCATGGACGCAATCGAGTGTGGGATCGTGAAGCTGCCGCGGGTGCCGGTCGCGGAAAATCTCCCCGGCACCGAGATGCCGATGTATCGCGACCTGTGGGAAAACATCCGCCGCGACATGCCGAAGAAGGGCCGCGGCACGGCCGGGGCCCTCGACCCGCTCAAGCTCCCCGCGCGGCTCCAGACGGCGCTCTTCGCCCTCTACGGCCACTACGAAAAGACGTTTGCTCTCTGGCAGCAGGCAGGCATCGGCGTGCCGCCATGCTTCATCGTGGTCTGCCAGAACACGGCGATCTCGAAGCTCGTGCATGACTACATCGCCGGCTTCTGGCAGGACGACGCCGACGGCCCGCGGCGGTTCACGGCCGGCCGGCTGCCGCTGTTTCGCAATTTCGACGATGCCGGAGAACCTCTCGCACGGCCGCACACGCTGCTCATCGACAGCGAGCAGCTCGAATCGGGGGAAATCCTGGATAAGAATTTCCACGAGGCGGCGGCCCCCGAGCTGGCCCGGTTTCGCCGCGAGATCGTCGAGCGGAAGCGGGATGCCCACGCCGCCGACAATCTTTCCGACGCCGATATCCTCCGCGAGGTGATGAACACGGTCGGCAAGCCGGGCACTCTCGGCGGCGGCGTGCGGTGCGTGGTGAGCGTGTCGATGCTCACCGAAGGCTGGGACGCCAACACCGTCACGCACGTCTTCGGCGTGCGGGCCTTCGGCACGCAATTGCTGTGCGAGCAGGTGATCGGCCGGGCCCTCCGCCGCCAGTCGTACGACCTCGCCGCCGACGGCCTCCTGCCGGTGGAATACGCCGACGTGTTCGGCATCCCCTTCGACTTCACGGCCAAGCCCGTCGTGGCCGCGCCGCAGGAGCCCAGGAAGATCACGGTCGTGAAGGCCGTGAGCCCCGACCGCGACCACCTCGAAATCCGCTTTCCCCGGGTCGAGGGCTACCGCACCGAGCTTCCTGCCGAGCGGATCACGGCCGCCTTCACGGAAGACTCCGTGCTCACGCTCACGCCCGACCTCGTCGGCCCCACGCGGGTCTTGAATTCGGGCATCGTGGGCGAGGCGGCCGACCTCGGCCTGGCCACGCTCACCGAGGCCCGGCCGCAGGCAATCGCGTTTCAATTGGCGAAGCGGCTCGCCTTCACCGCCTTTCGCGACGCCGGCGACGCCCCCAAGCTCCACCTCGTGCCGCACCTCAAGCGGATCGCCGCCGAGTGGCTTTCGACATGCCTCGACTGCAAGGGCGGCACGTCGCCGGCGCTCCTCGAATACGACCAGCTTGCCGCGATGGCCTGCGAGCGGATCACGGCCGCGATCACGCTCGCCCACTCGGCCACGCATCCGGTGAAGGCGATCCTCGATCCCTACAACCCCACGGGCTCCACGCGGCACGTGCGGTTCACGACGACCCGCGAAACGTTCGACACCGGCCCTGGAAACCGCTGCCATCTCAATGCCGCCGTCCTCGACAGCGGCTGGGAAGGAGAATTCTGCCGGGCGGTCGAGGCGCATCCCCGCGTGCAGGCCTATGTGAAAAACCACGCATTGGGCTTCGAAGTGCCCTACCGCACGGGCAGCGTGGCCAAGCGCTACCGCCCAGATTTTCTCGTGCTCGTGGACGACGGCCGGCCCGACCCGCTCCACCTCGTCGTGGAGATCAAGGGCTTTCGCCGCGAGGATGTCAAAGACAAGCGGAATGCCATGCTCGGCTCGTGGATCCCCGGCGTGAATCGGCTCGGCACCCACGGCCGCTGGGCGTTTGCGGAGTTTCGCGACGTGTGGGAGATCGAGAGCGGCCTGGCCGCCGCAATCACGGCGGCCGTCGCCGACCTCGTGGCCGCGGCCGCCGGAGGATCGCGAGCATGACTCCCGCGAAGCCGGCGCAGCATGCACCCCGCGTCGTCGTGATCGCCGGGCCGAACGGAGCCGGCAAGAGCACATCGGCCCCTCGACTCTTGGTCGAGGCGCTCGCCGTGGACGAGTTCATCAACGCCGACACGATCGCGGCAGGATTGTCGGGCTTGCATCCCGAACGGGTCGCCTTCGAGGCTGGCCGCCTGATGCTCGGCCGCATCGCCGCGCTTTCCGCACGGCGTGCCTCGTTCGCCTTCGAGACGACGCTGGCGACGAGGGGCTTTGCCGGCCTGCTGACCCGGTTGCACGCCACCGGCTATCGCTCGCACGTGGTCTTTCTTTCCCTGCCGTCCCCCGAGATCGCGATGGCCCGGGTGCAGGAGCGGATGGCCCGTGGCGGGCATCACGTGGCCCGGGACGTCGTGCGCCGGCGATTTTTCCGGGGCTTGACGGCATTCTTCGGCACCTATCGGCAGTTGGCGGGGAGCTGGATCCTGATGGATAATTCAATGCTCGGCGATCCGAAGATCGTCGCGTCGAAGACCTTGGGTGGCACTGAGACTGTGATCGACGTCGCACTCTGGGATTCGCTCAGGAGGCTCGCATCGACATGATCAAGCCGACCGCCGACTCATCACTCCCTGCCGCGTTGGTGGACGACTGGAATGAGCGGCTCGGGCGCGTTCCCGCAGCGGTGGCCGCCGCGGTGCGGCAGGCCGTTCGCGACCACAAGGCGGCTGGCAACCCGGTGGCGGTGTGGCGTGACGGCCGCGTCGTGTGGCTCGCCCCGCACGAGATTCCCGACTTGCCCGTGGCCAGCCAGCCGCCGGGGTGACAACCGCTGCTCACCTTCATTCCTGCGACGTCGCCGAACGGAAACTGACCGAGATAGATCTCACCCGGCTTCATTGACCGGCCGTCCGTCGGTGAGGTCGTAAATGTCTTGTCGCTCGTCAGCGAGATCGTCTGCCCACTCTCGGGCGATGCCTGCCTGCCAGGCGCCGTCCGCCGGATCGCCTCCCGTGTCGGGAACGATCAGCACCACCTCGACCTGTCCGGCGGGGACGACCGCCGGCACGTCCGCCG
This sequence comes from Pirellulales bacterium, assembly GCA_040397685.1. Classification (GTDB taxonomy): domain Bacteria; phylum Planctomycetota; class Planctomycetia; order Pirellulales; family UBA1268; genus RGVT01. The sequence continues at coordinate 9,164 of JBBAVM010000078.1, read as the reverse complement.
TCAGGCGATGCTCCTCGTCGATCCGACCGACGATGCGAATGGCGTGCATGAAGTTTTCTCCTACCTTGACGATCATACCCGACCGGGGGGATGCTGACGATGCTTCGGCCGGGCCTTTCCCGGCTGTTCGTCGCCGAACCAGCCGCAGGAACGCCGCGCATGGCCCGCCGGAAAAAAGCCGACGTGTTTCCCGCCAAGGCCCGGGAGCCGGCGGGCAAATCCGTGGAGGCGATCACGCACGCGGCCGACACGCGGCGAAATATCCCCACGGCGGAGTTGCAGGCTGTGGTGGCGGGGCAGGAAACATCGCCCGTCCGCGTGGCCTACGCCCGCCGCAACCGCGATCTCGATCCGCAGCTCGTCTGGCGGGGCAAAGACGAGCAAGACTGGAGCGATCTGGTGGTGCCCGCGCCGCCGCTCTACATCCAGGAGAAGGTGCACCCCAAGGCCCTGATCGACGACCTCCTGAAGCAGTCGCAGGCGGCCGCGGCGGGCGACGGCTCAGCTCGGCAACAAAACTTCTTCGACGTCTTCGACCGGCTGCCGGAAGGCGCCGACAAGACCGATTTTTATCGGCACGACCAGAACTGGTCGAACCGGATGATTCTGGGCGACTCGCTCCAGGTGATGGCGAGTCTCGCCGAACGGGAAGGGCTCCGCGGGCAGGTGCAGTGCATCTATTTCGACCCGCCCTACGGCATCAAGTTCAACAGCAACTTCCAGTGGAGCACGACCAGCCGCGACGTGAAGGACGGCAAGAGCGACCACATCACCCGCGAGCCCGAACAGGTCAAAGCGTTCCGCGACACCTGGCGGGACGGGATTCACTCGTACCTGACGTATCTCCGCGACCGGCTCACCGTCGCCCGCGATTTATTGACGGAGTCAGGCTCGATCTTCGTGCAGATCGGGGATGAGAACGTCCACCGCGTCCGCGCGGTGATGGATGAGGTTTTTGGGGATGAGAATTTTGTGTCGCTGATCGCGGTTTCGAAGTCTGGCGGCGGGCTTGGCACATCCGAAAGAATCCCAACTCGCTTCGACTATTTGGTCTGGTTCTCCAAAGACACATCCTGCACGAAGTATCGACCATTGTTCGACGAGCATACAAACACAGAAGAGGCCGGGTTTACTCTTTTGAAGCTTGCTGATGGCGCCCTGGTGACGAAGGCTTCCGTGCGCGGCAACGTTCCAGCGGGTGCTCGTGAGTGTCTCTCTCAGGTTTTGACCAAGCCAGGCCCCGGTCAAAAGTACGACGTCGACTTTCAAGGCCGTCGCTACACATCTGGCCAAAGATGGTGGGGAACACCACCGGATTCAATGGCCCGGGTCATAAAGTCCGGTCGTATTCTCGCCACGGAAAACACGATTCGCTTTTGCCGTTATCTCGACGACTTTGCATACAAGAGCCAAAGCAATCTGTGGGATGGCATTGGTGGTGCCGTGGATAAGCGCTACGTCGTTCAGACTGCGCCTGAAGTCATTCAGCGCTGCATTCTTATGACGACCGACCCGGGTGACCTCGTCTTCGACCCGACGTGCGGGTCCGGCACGACGGCGTATGTCGCGGAGCAGTGGGGCCGGCGGTGGATCACGATCGACACGTCACGGGTCGCTTTGGCTCTCGCCCGGGCCCGGATCATGGGGGCCCGCTATCCCTATTACCTGCTCGCCGACAGCCGCGAGGGGCAGAAGAAGGAGGCCGACGTCACCCGCTCGACCCCGAGCACGCAACCCGTCCACGGTAACGTGCGACTGGGGTTCGTGTATCGACGCGCCCCTCGCATCGGAATGCAGGAGATCGCCAACAACGCCGAAATCGACGTCATCCACGAAAAATGGCAGGCCACGCTCGAACCGCTCCGGGCCGCCCTCAACAAGGCCCTGAAACACTCCGACAAACAGGCGTGGGAGGAATGGGAGATTCCGCGCGAGGCGGATGCGGCGTGGCCGGCGGCGGCCCGCACCGCCCATGCCGAGTAGTGGGAGGCGCGGATCGCCCGCCAGCGCGAGATCGACGCCTCGATCGCGGCCAAGGCAGAGTGTGAATACCTCTACGACAAGCCCTACGACGACAAGAAAAAGGTCCGCGTCGCCGGGCCCTTTACGGTGGAGAGCCTGTCGCCGCATCGCAGCCTCGGCATCGACGCCGACGATTCTCTCGTCGATCCCGCAGCGCCCAGGCCCGCGGCCAAGCCCGCAGCGGCCGACGCCGACGGCGACCAGTTTGTGCGGGCCATCCTCGACAATCTCAAGACCGCCGGCGTGCAGCAGGCCCACAAGAGCGACAAGCTCGTGTTCTCGTCGCTGGCCCCCTGGCCGGGGAGTTTCGTGTGCGCCGAGGGTCGCTACGCCGAGCACCCTCACCTGGCCTCCGGCCGGCCTCTCCCCGAGGGAGAGGCGAGGAATGCCGCCATGCCCTCTCCCTCCGGGAGAGGGCAGGGCGAGGGTGCCCCTGCCCGCGAGAAGCGCGCCGCGATCTTCATCGGCCCGGAATACGGCACGGTCTCGCGCAACGACCTCTCCGCCGCCGCCCGCGAGGCACTGGAGGCCGGCTTCGACCTGCTCGTGGCATGCGGCTTCAACTTCGAGGCCGTGGCCACGGAGTTTTCCAAGCTCGGGCCGCTGCCGATCCTCAAGGCCCGCATGAACGCCGACCTCCACATGGCCGACGACCTCAAGAACACGGGCAAGGGGAATCTCTTCGTCGTCTTCGGCGAGCCCGACATCGAGCTGGTGCCTGCCACGTCGGAGCATGGCGGCGACATGCTCCAAGTGAAAATCAAAGGCGTGGACGTGTTTCACCCGGTCACGGGCGAGGTGCGGAGCGACAACGCCGACGGCATCGCCTGCTGGTTCATCGACACCGACTACGACCAGCAGAGCTTCTTCGTGCGGCATGCGTATTTCCTCGGCGCAGGCGACCCCTATGCCGCGCTCAAGACCACGCTCAAGGCCGAGATCGACGCGGATGCCTGGGAAAGCCTGCGGAGCGACACGTCGCGGCCGTTTGCCAAGCCGGCCGGCGGCCGGATCGCCGTGAAGGCGATCAACCACCTCGGCGACGAGGTGATGAAGGTGTTTCGGGTGTGAGGCAGCCCGCCGCGACGCGGCGCACGACATCCCGCAGGCAGGCGGTGATCAACTCCACCTCCCACGCCAGCGGCGGCCGCGTGACGAAGCCGGGATCCACACGGATCACGAGCGGCCAGGCCTCGGGCCCGGCGAGATCGAAGCCTTTTCGCTCGATCGCATCGTGGTCGCGGGCGGAGATTTCAAATGCCTCGCCAAACATCACGGCCAGCGATGTGCTTCGCGCGGCGGCCTTTTCATCGCCCCGGAGGGCGGCGGCGAGCGTCTTCCGATCTTCGTAGATAGCCAAGCCTTGCTGCACGCCCGACTGGCCCATCACCACGGCATGCACGAGCCGACCGTCGGGGCCGTGGATGTCGAGCGGCGTATCGCTCGGCAGTTTTCGCCACGGGCGGGCCAGGTAGAAGTCGGCCGCGGCCGCATACAGGCCGCGCTGGAGGGCGTCGGTCATGCCGGGCACCGTGGCCAGCGGCCTCAGCGTGTCGGGTCCGGCAATCGCCGTTGCGAGCGACTCGGCCATCTGTTCGATCACCGGGAGGCCATCGGCGGCCACCGCCACGGGCACGCCAGCCGGTTCGAGCGCGGTGGCGAGTGTTCGTGCCTCATCGGCATCGAGAACCTCAACCGCTTCGGGCCGGATGCCTGCCTCACGAATCGCACGCAGCACGAGCCGCATGAGGTAGCCGTCGCCGGGCCGCGTCGTGATGACGTCGGGAACGAGCACCCGGTCGCGTGTGCGGCTGGCCACGAGCGCGATCCAGGGGCGATACGGCTCGCCTTCGCCGGTCACCCAGGCCGGGGCCCGGCGCAGATCGGCCTCCCAAATCTCGCCTGGCTCCTGCGGCAGGCCTGCCAGGTCGGCCGCGATCGCGGCGGGATCGAAGCTCTCGTGCGCTTCGTCCGCTCGTGCCCTCTCCGCCGTGGCGATCCGCTTGTCCACGTCGGCCAAGGCCCGGTCGATTTCGGGAAGCGCATCGCGCAGTTCCTGCCGGATGCCGACCCGCGCGAACCGCTTGCCCCAGGCCGCGGGAAAGACGCCCGGCCGCATGGCGATCGTCGCCGGTCGCCGCGGATCGCCTTCGTGGGGAAACCGCATCGCGTTGGAGAGTACGCCCCACATGTCTTCCGCGCGGGGCTTGGTGGTGGTCACTTCGACGGCGATCATCCGGCCGCCGTCCCTCGACACGACATGCAGCGACCATCCGGCGCCGCGATCGCAGGCCAGATGCATCTGCCATTCTTCGCCCTCGGACTGCGGAAGGCTCGTAAGCACGTCGAGCGACGCCTGCCGTGGCGCGGAGCTTGGCTTCCGAGGCTTTACGTGGCCCGCATCGACGCTGCTCCGGAGCCAAGAAATCGCCCCCGGCACGTCGATCCAGAGCACACGAGCATCGCGGAGGTCGAGCAACGCCTCGTCGTCGCTCATGGTGAGTGCGAGCTCGTGATCGAGCGCTTTTTCAGAGAGCAACAGGCGGGGCACGTCGGGATCGACAGCGATCGCCGCGGTGAGCAGACGACGTGACTCTGCGGAGTCGCCGGCGTCGGCAAACTCGAGCAGCGCTCTGGAATAGGCCCAGCCCGCAGAGTTCGGGTCGCGATACCGCGCCCAGAGCGCGCGGGCCGCAGCGAACTTCCGCAGCTCCATCAGGATGGCAAGATGCACGAAGCGGGCGGTCGTCGTATCGGCGGCGTCGAGCCGGGCGAGTTCCTCGCACTCGGCGAGCGCTTCCGCGAGCCTCCCAGCCGCCCCGAGACATTGGGCGAGGCCACGCCGGCAATTGAGATAGGCGCACGCTTCCGGAAACTCGCCGAGCCGGCCGGCATGCTGGTCGATCCAGGCCGACCCCAGGTCGCGGTCGCCGGCTGCGATCCCTGCGCGATATGCCGCCTCCGCATCCCCGACGGTGGTGGCCAGATCGCCGAGCCACGCGTAGTCTTCGGCCGAGCCGTCGCTGCTGAATGCGAATGCCGGCGGGGGGGCCGGGGGTCGTCGCCGAGACCGCTTGCGAGCCGCCTTCCTGCGCTTGGCCATGGATGCTCCCTTTACGGCGCCCAGTCGATCGGGCCCTCGAGGCCGCGACAGAATGCGGCCAGGAGATCCGCGGCCCGGTCGGCATCGTCGAGCGAGATCGTCTCCACGGCCGAGTGCATGTAGCGGTTGGGCACGCTTACGAGGCCCGTCGCCACGCCCGCCCGCGTCGTCTGCAAGACGTTGGCGTCGGTCGGCGTGGCCCGGCCGCTGGCCGCAAGTTGGATCGGGATCTCCTTCGCCTTGCCGGCAGCGAGGAGCCTGTTCACCACGTGCGGGTTCATGTTGGGCCCGCGGTAGACGACCGGCCCCTTCCCGAGGCCGATGTCGCCCTCCGACTTCTTGTCGATTGTCGGGCAGTCGGTGGCATGGGTGACGTCGACGGCGATCGCCACGTGCGGATCGACGGCGTAGGAGCTCGTCTGCGCGCCGCGGAGGCCGATCTCCTCCTGCACGGTCGAGGCGACGTAGAGCGCACAGGGCAGGGGGCCTGCCGCGGAGGCCCGCCGAAACGCCTCGATCACGACCCACAGGCCGATCTTGTCGTCCATGGCGACGGAGCAAGCCCGGTTCGCCCGCAGCGCCTGCACCTTGAGCTCGAACGTCACGCAGTCGCCCACGCGGACGACGCTCTCGGCATCGGCCTTGTCGGGCGCGCCGATGTCGATCCACAGGTCCTTCATCTTGGGCACCACCTTCCGCTCCTCCTCCGTGAGCAGGTGGATCGGCTTCCGGGCGATCACGCCCGGGACCGGGCCCGACGCCGTCCAGATCACCACCCGCGAGCCGACGAGCTGCATCGGATCCCAGCCGCCGATCGGCTGCACCGAGATGTAGCCGTCGGAATCGATGTATTGCACGATCAGGCCGATCTGGTCGCAGTGGCCGGCGAGCAGCATCCGCGTGGCCCCCCCGGCATTCTTCGCCCCGATCACGTTGCCATGGGAGTCGGTCGAGATCGAGTCGGCGACGCCGGCGAGATAGTCGCGCACGACCTTCTGGATGGGCTGTTCGTAGCCCGACGGGCTCGGTGTCTCGAGAAGGCGGATCAAAAACTCACGGGCGGCTGACTCCACGGCGTTGCTCCACAGGGGACACGTGGCCGCAGCGGATGCCACGGCATGCCGCACGTTATACCCGCCAGCCGCCACGGCGCGGGCAGGCCCAGTCGCACGACCGGTCCGGCGCCCGTCAGCGGCCGAGGAACGCCTCGAGCGTGAGCGGCTTCAGGCTCCGAAACCTGGCGAAGTCGCGGTCCTCGGTGAGCAGCGTGGTGGCCCCGTGCTCGAGGCACACTGCAGCGATCTGAGCGTCGAAGACGAGGTTGCCGTGAGCATGCGATTCCTCGATCAGTCCGCGCAGCAGCCTCAGGTAACGATCTGCCGGCGTGAGCAGCCGAGCCGAGGGACTGGCGAGCAGCGACTCCACGGAATCGACCGCGTCGAGCACTGGCGTCGGCGGATCGAAGAGCCGGTCGTGTGAAATGACGCACAGGAATTCACCGATGCAGAAGATGGGAATTGCCCAGGCCTCGTCGCCTTCGGCCAGGTTCCGCAGCGCACGAAGGGCGGCGGCATGCAGCGCCGATTCCTCACGATTGGCATAGACGAGGACGTTGGTATCGACGGCGATCACGACCGTCCTTCCATCCTCTCAAACAGCCGATCGCGATCCGCCACGTCAACGCCAGGCAACGTCCGCCCGCGGTGGGTTTTCCACTGCAGACGGTAGGCCTTGTCGGCCGTTCCACGCTGGGTCAACGACGCGGCGAGGGCGTGCTCGACAAAGGCCGTGAGCGTGGTGCCTTTTTCGGCCGCGACACGGCGAGCCGCCGCAAGCAGACGATCGTCGATATCCAGCGTTGTTCGCATGCATCAATATGTATGCATGATGCATCATTATGTCAAGCCGTGGTGGTCGCACGCTGATCACCGCTCGATCGCGATCGCGAGCGGCTCGGGCTTCCCCGGACCGGAGAAGTCGAGCCGCCAGGGCTCCGCGTCGGGCCGGGGCTTCGTCGTCGTGACAACGCCGTTGGTGCCCTCGACGCCCGGGGCGTCGGCGGCGGAGTAGGTCACCGTCACCCGCATGGGCCCCGCGATCGGCCCGAGCTTTTCTTCGAGCTTGAAGTCTCCGTTGCGGATGCGTGCAGTCGCGACCGGCGCCCGCGGATTCTCTGGGGCGAACGAGATCATCCCCCAGCTCACGGGCTTGCCATCGATCGTGACCGTGCCCTGGACAGGCACGCGGCTTGCAACCGTGAGAAACCCGCGGTCGCGGAGCCAGTCGGCGAGGCGATCGGGCCACGTCGAAAGCACCGGATCGCCGAGGGCGAAGCCGACGCCGTGGGGCCCGCGCTCGAAGACGTGCAGTTCGGCGGGCACCCGGTGTCGCCGGCAGGCGAGGTAGAAGCTGATCGCATTTTCGGCCGGCACCCCGGCATCTTCGTCGGTCTGAAAGAGAAATGTGGGCGGCGTATTCGCCGTCACGCGGGTGTCGGTGTCGAGCCGGCGGGCGGCAGCGTCGTCGTCTGCGGCGGGCCCGAGCAGGTTCTTGCGCGAGCCCTTGTGGGCGTGCGCCGCGGTCATCGAGATCACGGGATAGCCGAGCACGGCCACGTCGGGCCGCGCGCTCACGGCGTCAACCTCGTCGTTCGTTGCCCCCTCGGGCCGCTCGTCGAAGAGCGTGGCGGCCATCGAGGCGAGATGCCCGCCCGCGGAGAAACCGATGATGCCGATCCGCTGTGGCTCAACCTTGTAGCGCGCGGCATTGGCGCGCACATGCCGCAGCGCCCGCTGCACGTCGATGAGTTGCACGGGATAGTGATAGCCCTTGCTGCCGAGCCGATAGTGGAGCACGAAGGCCGTCGCCCCGAGACCATTGGCCCAGCGGGCGATCTGCGCGCCTTCGTGGTCGGCCGCGAGGCCGCCATAGCCGCCACCCGGGCAGATCACGAAGGCGGGCCCGCCGGCGGCATCGTCGGCGGCCGGATAGACCTCGAGGAAGGGCTGATCGGTCTCCGCAGTGCCCTTGGCAAGCGGGGCATTGTTTGGCCACAGCGGCACGCGCTCTGGCTCCGCTGCCGAGGCAACCAGGCCGCCCGAAAACATGACCAAACACGCGACCTTCACCATGTCATGCAGCACCATGATTGGCAGACCCTCCACAGGAATTCCCGCTGGCTGATCGACTGTTGACAGGGGCACGACGCCCCTCATCCCGACGATATACTAGGGCCTGTCTCGCCCAAACCTGAAGCGTAGTCTTCGCCGGAGCCCATCCCGTGCGACGTTGGAAGATTCTCACTGGTTCGGTCGCCTAGCCACAGTTGCGGAGGTCGTGCGATGCGGCATGGAGCATGTCCCCGTCGTGCGGTGCTAGGGGCGGCCGCTGCCGGGATCGGGGCCGCTGCGTTCAGCCCGCGGCTGGCGGTCGCCGCGGATACTCCAACACGGCGGTTGCGCATTGCCCACCTCACCGACATTCACGTGCAGCCCGAGCGCGAGGCCTCGCGCGGCCTCGCGGCGTGCTTCGCGCACGTGCAGGCGCCGGGCGATGCGTTGCCGGGCGGCCCGCCCGATCTCGTGATCACCGGTGGCGACACCGTCATGGATGCGATGGACGCCGACGAGGCCCGGACGCGACTGCAGTGGGACCTCTGGCGCAAGGTCAGGGCCGACCACTGCTCGCTCGAGGTGAAGAGCGTGCTCGGCAACCACGATGTGTGGGGCTGGGGAAAATCGAAGGCCAAGACCACGGGCGACGAACCGCTCTACGGCAAGCGCTTAGCGTGCGAGCAATTCGGGAGAGCGCTGCCCTACGAGAGCTTCGATAGAGGTGGCTGGCATATCGTGCTCCTCGACAGCACGTTTCCGCACGAGGAGAGCTACGTGGGCCGGCTCGATGACGCCCAGTTCGACTGGCTCGCGCGCGACCTCGCGTCGGTGCCGGCGACGACGCCCGTGCTCGTCGTCTCGCACATCCCGATCCTGTCGGTCTATCCGCTGGCGACCGGAGCGGCCAACGTGGAGAAGAACGGCCG